>JACRBM010000058.1 GCA_016219275.1 Chloroflexota bacterium | reverse complement strand
CGAACGCGCGGCGTGTTTCCGCGTCGGCATTCCGCAACCAGGCTTTTGAGACGCGCACCGCCTTGGGGAGAAACTTGTCGAACAAGTTGGGGTGATACTTGGCGCTCATTATCCGAACCCCAAGCCGCGCTCTTTGAGCGACACAAATTTGTTGCCGCCCAGGACTAGATGATCGAGCACATCAATGTCGAGCAGTTTGCCGGCGTTGACGATCTCGCGCGTAACTGCCACATCTTCTGGTGACGGTGATGGATCACCGGAGGGGTGATTGTGGGCGACAATCATCGCAGCGGCTTTCGCGCGGATGGCTTCGGCGAACAGTTCCGCCACGCGAATCACGGTCGTGTGCAAGGAGCCGCGATAGACGGTGACGATGCGCCGCACATGGTTCTTGGTATCGAACAAGACCACGCGCATTTCTTCTTGCTCAAGCAAGCGCATGTCCGTCAGCAGTTGCGCGGCATCGGCGGGCGATTTGACAATGGGCGTTTCGTCGAGCACCTGCGCCAGTTCGTTCAAGCGCACGGCGGCACGCAGAGCGGCAACCCGTCGCTCCGTCATGCCGCGTACGTTCAACAGATAGCCGTCACTCGCGCGGACGACCTCACGCACCGAACCGAACTCTTGCAAGAGTCGCCCAGGCAGGATGGCATCGCCGACACCCAAGAGGACCTGCAAAACCTCGTGGGCGTTCCATTGGGGCTTGGCGATCACCACGTCGAGCGCGGTCGCCTCACGCAAGAGTTTCACCGCATCGTCGCCGCGTTCCTCATCCGTGTATGCCTGGGAATTTTGGCGGATCCGTGCAAGCCGTTTCGATTCCGGCAAAGCACCCAGCACGTCACGCATCTCGGCTTCTTTCCGTTTGGCTCGGATGGCATCGCCGGCGGCGCAATTGCAGAGGACCGGCTTTTTCTTCGGGTCTGCTTTGACCCAGCCCGTATCAAGACAAATCCCGCACGTTGCCATGCGGGATTGCTCAACCTGGGTTTGATTTGGTTCAAACGCTTGTTGCTGAACGCGGATCGGCGTTTGTGAGAACAAGGGCAAATCGTCATTGCGGTCACCGAACAGATTACCCTGCGGCATCGTTCGCCTCCGCGTCGCACGCCGGGCAGTAGGGTTGCTGACAGCGCGGGCAAATGGTTCGCTCGCCGGGTTCGGTGGGCGGGACCGCCATCACTTCGTTGTCGGCGCATTGGTGAATCAATTTTCCCAGCCACGTGCCATGCTCGCCGTGTGGATCATCGGCAGGGTCTTGTTCTTCATGCAAGACGGCGTGATGCTCGCTCGCATCCAGCCGCCGCGCCATTTCGATTTTGTCTGCGTCCATCACCAAGACGACCGCGAGACGATGTTCGCAGACAACGTGTCTTTCACCGCACGAGCATTTTTTGTTTTCGACGTGGAACGGTTGACCGAGGGTGCCCACGTCAAACGCGGTATGCGCGTCATTCGCCGGACGGACGGCACCAGCATCAATCAACTTGCGCGCGGTTTTCAGACGGTCCTTGTCCGCGTAGTGCGGATAGGTTTTGCGGAAAGTCCGTACGGCTTGACTCAGCGCGGTCTTCGCAGGTATAATGCAACCGTAAGTCGCGGTGCATGTCTCTTTGAGCGTGCGCCCAACTGCGCCCGTTGATGTCTCTAGCATCGCGGGCGCGTTTTCGTTCTCGGTGTACGTCTCCTGACTTTCAGGCAACTCCAACTCCAAGCCCAGGTTTTTCGCAATCGTCTCGAACGTCTGTTGTGGCGAGAGACATAAACCCCAGTAGTGACGAAGCAAATACGGCTCGATCACTCCCGCCGTTTCGCCCCAGTACGTCATGCAGAGCGCATCGAGTTCTAACTGCCAATCGTGCAAGTTCCATCGTGCAGACATTTCAACCTCTCAAGTGTGTGTGAATTTGGATTGGTCTTACAAAACAAACTGGGTCTGATCGCTCAAACCCAGTTTGACTTGCTCTTGATTTTTCTCGAGCACACCGCGCAAGATCGGGATGGACGGCGAGAGAGTTGTGAGGAACGTAGCCTCCCAGCCCTTTGCGGCGTAAAACGCGGCGATGTCGGCGGGCGATTTGCCCGGCTTGACCTTGCCGCGAATCTTCCAGCCCGGACACGTCGCAGCGCGCCCGTGCCAACGGGTCGTCACTTTTTCGAGTACGGTACCGTCACTCATGTACGCGCGCTCGTAAACGTGTCCCTTAATGTCGGGATCGTCCTGGGCAGCTTGGTCCAGGCGCACGCGCACGAGTTCCGCGCCGTGCTTTTTCAAAACTGCCATTTCAAAAACTCCTCAAGTTGAATTCTCGTCGCTTCCCAGGTCTGCCGCGATGCCGGACAAGTCAACGGAGCATCGTTCTCTTTGCCTAACTGGTACTAGCGTTTCCTGTCACGAGTGAGACGGTCACACAGAACCGATTGCGGATGTGTGAATGGATTGATCTGTTCGTCGCTGGGTTGCTTGCGCGTTTCCCTCTTGGCAATCCCGATCTCTGAACGCAGAGAATTGATCTACGGTTGCCGTCGCGGGTTGCAACTTCGCGAGCGCGTTGCGTGAAAGCCCTTCTTCGTGCGTTTTTTTTGCACGAAAGCCAAAGGCTTTCTGTCTGCCCTTCCGCACGGGCGCGCGTCCACCATCAACCCAAAGTGCAATACTGGGCGTGGCAACCTTGGAAAAAAGAAGCGTCTGCCAGGTCACGGCAAGTCAAGGGGCGAAAAATCAAGGTTTGAGTTTGGTCGAAATTTCTGCGCCCGCATGAATGCCGTCATTGCAATACGAGCAGAGAGGAAAGCGAAGAAGAAAAGCCAGAGAGAGGACGGAGAAAAGAGGCAAGGCATTCGCCGGGCGCGTTCAGAAATTTTGTCCAAACTCGAACATCCTTAGATGCCCCTTGACCTTGCCGCGCGCGTTCCGTGCGATCCCCCCCGCCGCGTTCATCGTTCCAGCGCGAGGAACAACCAGCACAGCTACAGCACAACATCAAAGGAAACATTCGAGCGCAAGCAGGAATGACCTTTGAGAAGAGAAGAGACACGATTGCCCGACAAAGGGGTGTGGAGAAAAACCGAGGTGGCATTTCCAGAGAGGGGTGCGGGAACACGCAGAAAAATTTGCCGCGATAAGCGTGCGGAGCACGCCCTTACAAATTTTTCGCTCGTTCCCGCCGGGGAGAGACTTCTCCCCGAAAACAATCTCTTGACACACTTTTATCGCCGGCGCATCGAGCAAGAACGAGTGAAATAAAACCGTGTCGAATTAGCAAATTTGTGCTATAATGGGATTATGAATGAGCAAATGTTAAGTGATTTGCTTTTCCTGCTTTCCAAGGGCATTCGTATCGAGATTATTCCTCAACCGCGCATCAATCCTAGAGGTATGGTGTATCGGGTTTATTTCTTTCGTCCGCAACGCCATCCATTCATCGGCTCATTTGCGATTGCCAATGCAAAAAAAGAACTCGCCGAACTTTTCGCAGAAGTCCGGCGAGTGCATCAAGTCCTATCCTAGTTTTTAATTCGGCGAGTATCCCCCCAGTCGCCATATCACTTTTTCGATGTAGTCAAGCGCAAGGTCGAGTTTGTCGGTGAATAGATTTTGCTCGCCCTCGAAGGTTCGTTCGATTCGCTCGACGTATTCCTTGCTAACCGTGCCGCGTGTATGTTCGCATCGTGTCCCATCGGGTTGTACCCACCACAATTTGAGCGTGTAATTTTTGCCGCAGTCGTTTTGGGGCATAAAATCATCATCGCCCCATTGCAACCATGCTTGCCCTTGATGTGGTTTGGCTTCTTCCTCCGGCAAACCATTTGCCATCACGACTGCCAATGCCACAAGCAGGAAAACGACCACAAACCATTTCAGATCGAACATTCGCATTGTCATTTCGATGCTCCTTCGAGTTGAATCTGTCCGCGTTTGCGCCGTTCGTTGCAATTCGGACATAGGTTTTTCAAAAACGCCTTGCCCTTCCAGATCTCGAACATCTTCGCGTTGACCGTCTGCGGTCGTCCACAATGCCCGCACTTCATTCCTGCATTCACGCGAAACGGAATGACCCACAATCGGTTGAGGTCAATCGCCACAAGGTCTGTCACTTCTTCACTCCTCCCACCTCCTTGGATTTCGTACGTCGCTTAGTTTTTTCCACACGCCGATTCCCAGGATGACGATGCACCCGGCGGCGAGCGTAATGAGACAATCGAGTACTGGCATTTTCCCCTCTCAACTTTCGCAACCACAACTTACGGCACTCGCCCTTGTTGTGCTTGCAGTAGACGCGGCGACGGTCTGCCCAAAAGAAATAGTTGCCGTGTCCTCTGCATTGCATCGGCGGTGTTTCCACATAGACCAGCGGCGGTAGATCAACCTGGGTTATCAAGCGCACGCTCGTCCGCGGCGTCATATCGCGGAACTTCCAAAACTGTTCCGCGAATTTCGGATGCGCTTTCTTACTCCCACCTTCCAAGTGTTTGATGTGGCTCCGCGAACATCCAAACTTCTTACCAAACTGGGTCGCGGACAGGCCCAGGTTAGCGCGCAATTCGCGAATTTCCTTCGCCGACGGCAATCGCGTGAGAGCCACGATTGTGGGCTTCTTGGACTCGGATGCCTTGCCGCGTTTTTTTGCGCCTCTCAAGCCACGAGCACTACTTTTGACACTAGGGGTTTTTGCCTTTTTTGACTTTCCGTGACCCCTCTTTTTTGGCGGGGTAGGGGTGTCTGCGTTTCTCATCGTTGCCTCTGCATCATCTCTTGCGCCAGCTCGCGCTTACGCAGTCGAATCAGCGACTTGGCAAACCGATCCGCTTGTTCGTTGCGTTCATCTCCACCATGCCCAGGAACGTGTACCCATTCGACCTGCAACCCTTTCGTCGCAATCAGTTGGTCAATGTGATTGGAGATCACCGCACATTGAGCATTCTTCCGCTCATATGTTCCAATCATCCATTGCACGACCAGGTTGCTGTCGGTGTAAACGACGACGCGCGCATTCGTGTCCACGAATTCAAGCGCACGCTCGACTGCGCGCAGTTCCATCAGATTGTTCGTCGTGTGATCTTCTGCTTGACCGAGGCGCACATCATCACCTTGCTCATCCACGATGATGGATGCCCAAGCCCCAATCCCAGGATTGCCTGAGCACGCGCCGTCCGTCCAAATTCGATACTGCATTTCATGCCTCCTGTTTTATTTCGTCCCAGGTTTACTGGGTCGTTCGCATAGCGTTGCTTAGTAAAGGAAACGAAACGCCTGGGAAGCCCCCTGTCACCAGAGGGCGCTGCCGCGTATGAGGTATCCGATACGGAGCTGTCGCTGATCCCTCCGTTATTTATGCCTGGTGCGTTTTGGTGCATCGCCGGGTCAGATGTTCCGCGATTCACACCCAGGATTATTTACCGGTGTCTGGCGGGTCGCTGAAGCGTTCCCTGTGCGTTCCTTGGCTTGCAAGTGGCGGGAATATCCATTCCGCTTTGGCGCCTGAACCTGCAAGGTCGTACCGAGTCACTTGTGCCGTCCCGCATCCTTTTGCGTTCGTGGCGATCGCGCTATGTTCAGACTCGACGACAAGCCGCATCGGTCCTGCCTGTGCCAATCATCATCACCGCGCATTTTTTGACTTAGAACTGATGTTCTGATACAATCAACGGTGTGACGGACGTACTCTTTCTCACCTTGAGCATTGCTGGTGTGCTCGCCCTGCTCATCGCTCTGCAGCGGTACCGCCGACGACAGCGGCAAGTCACTCCAGCCCCGATGATGCAGGTCATCACACCTTCGACTTCTCCGACTAACCGAACCTGGTTATGGGATTCGCTCACCTCTCGCGAAACCCAGGTCGCTCGTCTCGTCGCTCGCGGGATGCGCAACGCCGACATCGCACGGGAATTGAACATCTCCGTCCACACCGTCGAGTCCCACCTCAAGCACATCTACGCCAAGCTTGACGTGCACACCCGCGTCGAACTCGCGCGCCTCCTCCGCGACTTAACCGATTGACCTTCGCCTCATGGCGTGGCCAAGCGCCATTCCCCACCGACGATACAGATGCTGCGTGACTTGCGGCTCGCCGTCAGGCGAATGTAGCCGGCGTTCTGCAAGCGATGCAGTTGATACAGCGCGACACTCCGGCTGGAAATGCCGCACGCCTTCATTAGTTCGACCAGCGATGGAGAGTTGCCATCGTGGTGGGTTTTGTATGTGACGATCCACTGGAAAATCTTCTGAATGTCGTGAACGGTCCGCTCGTTTGTTCGTTTCATTGCTTTCTGACCTGATTTGTGATACAGTGTGGGTGGAAGGCGGACTTGCTTCCCACGGCTGATCCGCCCTCCACCACGTTTCGTGCGCGGCATCCATTTGCCGCGCTGTTTTATTTCCGTTACTGGGGAGTAACGGAAATCCGTGATACGGAAATCACGGGAAAATACCGGATTTTTTGTTGCGCGGCATCCTTCTGCCGCGCTTTTCTATTTCGGCTACCGAGGAGTAACGGATATCCGTGATACGGAAATCACGGGAAAATACCGGATTTTTTGTTGCGCGGCATCCTTCTACCGTGCTTTTGATTTCGGCGACCGAGGAGTAACGGATATCCGTGATCGAAAAATCACGGAAAAATCCCGTCTTTCGGTGATAGAACGCAAGTTCTGAATGTGCTACCCTACCGTCAAAGACCACGAGGAGTGTGCGATGGAACTCGAACGCGCAATTGAAATGTATCTCTCGGCGCATCACGGGATGATCAGCCCCAAGACCATGCGCATTTACAAGCAATCGCTGGGCGTCCTGCGGGATTACCTTGGCAATCATGATATGTCTACCGTCACACTCGACGATTTGCGCGCGTATCGCGCATCGTTGTTTGAGCGCGACGAACGCTATGCCTCGAATACATCGCGACCGCGTGAGCGGGGATATCTCTCGATCTGGACCATTCACGGTCACGTCCGAGTTGTCCGACAATTCTTTCGTTGGCATTTCAACGAAGGCAAAATCGAAAAGAATCCGGCGGCTCGTTTGGAACTGCCGGCATTGGGGAACGAACCACCCAAGGGGATACGGGAGACAGACATGCAAAAAATGCTCGCAGTCGCTAAAGCATCCCCGCGCAATTACGCGCTGTTGATGTTTCTGGCGGATACGGGATGTCGTTTGGGAGGTGTGGTCGGGCTTGAACTCACCGACCTCGATTTGGAAAAACGCCAGGCGATTGTGCGCGAGAAGGGCAAGCATGGAAGGAAAAAAGTCCGCGCGGTTTTTTTCAATCCGCCGACCGCAGAGGCATTGCGCACATGGTTGGAAGAGCGCAAACAAATGAGGAAGGCACAGACAACGACGCGGGTGTTCGTCGGTCGTAAAGGGCCACTGACGCCGGCGGGTCTGTATCAGACCATCAAGGGAATAGGCAAAAGTGCGGGCATCAAAGGGCGATTCAACCCGCACAGTTTCCGGCATGGACTGGCGCGCTCTCTTTTGGAGCGCGGTTTGGATCTCGGGCGGGTTAGCCGGATTCTCGGTCACAGTGACGAACAAGTCACGGCGCAGTTCTATGGTGTTTTCAGCCAACAGGAACTTGCGGACGCGCACGACAAGTACTCTTGGATCCAAGAACCCTAGAAAATAAAAGACCGACCGCTTAGACAGAATATCTGCTCGATTAGAACATCCATTCTATCGTAAGCGGCCGGTTTTCAGTTCAAGTCTGAAAGGTGGCTTTCAAAAACATAACGCGCAAGTCTCGGACCAAGTAATGGTTTCAAGACTTGCGCGTTGTTGTTTTCTGGGAACCGAAAATGTTAGCGCGCAAGTGCGCGGCAAATCATACGGTACGCAATTACTCCGCCCGCGTTTGCGAAGGATGGCATCCGGGATTAAAATGCGTCTCGCGGCGACGAAATAGGTTGGCTTTTTTCTCGACGACATTTTCAAACTCGCCGCGAGAAAACGGAGACCACTTTGCGTATCCTGCACGGTTCTTGGTTGATCGGCGACAACCCAGAACGACAAGGCGCGTTCGCGCTCTGGGCGGAAACGAACGTTACACGCGCCGCTGCGCGCACGCGCGAGCATCCCTTCGCCGCGTCCACACGCGATTTGCGAAGCATGTTGCGCGAACTGTCGCTCGACGGCTGGAGCGCGCAAGAATCTACGCTCACACTGATGCTGCCCTCCACGCGCGCCGCGCCACAACCCTCGCTCGAAATTCTACGCGATGACGCGGCAGGCACGCCGCGCGGCACGGTTCGCGTCAAGCTCGCGCAATGGCACACCGACGCGCTGACCTTTTCACCCGAAGAAACCCTCGACCTGCTCGCGAGTTTGCCATCCCAGGACGAACTACTTCCTGGGATCAAGATTGGCAACGACCTACGCTATTGGCAAGTCGTTGCCAAGTTCGCATTCGAATTGCTGGCGCGCCAACGCATCAAACCGACCCTGGAAAAACGCAACGCGCAATTCCTCGCGCGCTGGCAACCACTCGTGGATGAACCGAGCGAACAAGAACGACTGACGCGCCTGACGACATACGGCGCGCTGCCGCCGATTTGCCGCGCGATTTTTCGCGACGATAAACACGCCAAGCGCGATGCACCCGCGCCGCGTGATTTGCTCGATAACTTTCTCGCGACGACGATGGATGCGTTCGCGCGCGCGAACCTTGATTGGGGACGCTATCTGCCCGACGCGCACAAAAACATCGCGGAGGCATGGCTCGACGCGTTGGGCAATGAGACAAGCATCGTCGAAGAATCCACCGCGAACCTGAACGCGTTCTACGAACAATACCGCGCGTGGGCAGAACCTATCGGCACAGCGCACGGCGATACATTTCGCATCTGCTTCCGTCTCGATCCGCCAGAAACCGCGAACGCCGAAGGCATTGTTACGCCCAAAGCGAGCGCACGCAATTGGGCGGTGCGCTATCTTTTGCAAGCGAACGACGATCCCAGTTTGCTTGTGCCCGCCGATGCCGTCTGGCGCGAACGCGGCAATGCGCTCAAATTCCTGAATCGCAAATTCGATGCACCGCAAGAACACTTGCTCGCCGGGCTGGGTCTCGCCTCGAAAATGTTTGCGCCAATCGAAGCGAGTCTTCGCACCGCGCGACCCGAAGCGTGCGCGTTGAACGTCGAGCAAGCGTACACGTTCATCCGTGAAACGGCGATGTTGTTGCAATCGTCGGGCTTTGGCGTGCTCATCCCAGGGATCAGCAGCAAGCTGGGTGTGCGCGTCAATCTGAAAAGCAAAAAGCAGTCGCCGCAGCAAAAAGGTGGAGTGGCGTCGCTCACGTTCGATTCAGTCATTCAGTACGATTGGCAACTCGCGCTTGGCGGTGAAACATTATCGCGTGAAGAATTTGAGCGACTCGCCAATTTAAAAGTGCCACTCGTCCAAGTGCGCGGGCAGTGGGTAGAGATTCGCCCCGAGCAAATCGAGCAGGCGATCAAATTCTGGGAGAAGCAAAAGAGCACGAGTGAGATGTCATTGCAAGACGCGTTGCGCCTCGCACTCTCGCTCGAACCGACGAAGACGAATGTCGGTTTGCCGGTCACCGGTGTCGCGGCGGAGGGCTGGATCGCCGAGTTGCTCGAGCAACTCGGGCGCGGCGAAAAACTCGCGACGATTGCCGCGCCGGGTTCGTTTCGCGGAACGTTGCGCCACTATCAAACGGCGGGCTTGTCCTGGCTCGCGTTTCTGCGCCAGTGGGAACTGGGCGCGTGTCTCGCGGACGATATGGGCTTGGGTAAGACGCCGACGACGATTGCCTTTCTGCTCGCCGAACGCGTACAACGCGACCAGACCAAACCCGCGCTCGTCATTTGCCCGACCTCGGTTGTCAGCAACTGGGAACGCGAGTTGTCGCGCTTTGCGCCCGATCTGCGCGTGCACATTCATCACGGCGCGACGCGCAAGAAAACCGAACTCGCCCAGCACGCCGCGCAAGCGGATGTCGTGCTCAGTTCGTACGCGCTGTTGCATCGCGATGTCGAACAACTCGCGCAAGTCGCCTGGAGCGACGTAATTCTCGATGAAGCGCAGAACATCAAAAATCCGACGACGAAGCAAGCGCAAGCCGCGCGCAAAATTGGCGCGAACGCGGAATGGCGCGCCGCGCTCACCGGCACGCCGGTCGAAAATCGCTTGACCGAACTCTGGAGCATTTTCCAATTTCTCAATCCCGACTTCCTGGGATCGCAAAACGATTTCTACAATCGCTTCGCCAAACCGATTGAACGCACGAATGACGCAAACGCGACCAAGCGACTCAAGTCGCTGGTCAGTCCATTCATTCTCCGCCGCGTGAAAACCGATCCGAACGTCATTAGCGATCTGCCGCAAAAGAACGAGATGAAAGTATTCTGCAATTTGACAAAAGAGCAGGCGACACTTTACGAAGCCGTCGTGCGCGATTCGCTCAAGCGGATCGAAGAAGCCGAAGGCATCAACCGGCGCGGCATCGTGTTGGCGACGCTGATGAAATTGAAACAGGTGTGCAATCATCCCGCGCAATTCCTGGGTGATGGGAGCGCGCTCGTCGGACGGAGCGGCAAGCTCGCCCGTTTGAGCGAGATGCTCGACGAAGTGCGCGCCGTCAAAGATCGCGCGCTCATCTTCACACAGTTTGCGGAGATGGGCACGCTGCTCAAAGCGTACTTGCAAGAAACATTCGGCGATGAAGTTTTGTTCTTGCACGGCGGCGTCCCGGCAAAGGCACGCACGAAAATGATCGAACGCTTTCAGGACGATCCGAACGGACCGCTGATTTTTATTCTCTCGATCAAAGCGGGCGGTACGGGATTGAATCTGATGCGCGCGAACCACGTGTTCCATTTTGATCGCTGGTGGAACCCCGCGGTGGAGAACCAGGCGACCGACCGCGCGTTTCGCATTGGGCAAACGAAAAACGTACAAGTGCACAAGTATTTGTGCGCGGGCACCTTCGAGGAAAAGATTGACGCGATGATCGAACGCAAAAAGGTGCTCGCGGAAAGTATCGTCGGCACGAGCGAAGCGTGGATCACCGAGATGACGACGGAGCAATTGCGCGAATTGTTTGTGTTGAGGGCAGAAGTTGGAGATTAGAAATTGGAAGTTAGAAGTTGGAAATTAGAAGGTTGGAGATTGGAATGCGGCTTGTCCAACATCCAGTTTCTAACCACCAACTTCCAAACGGGGTTGATATGGGCTACTGGGGCTGGTATCCAAAATCGAAACCGCGCCGGCAGGCAAATGGGATCAAGGCGCAAAGCGGTAGACAATTCGGCAAGACCTGGTGGGCGAGCAAGTGGCTCACCGCGCTCGAACGTCTGGTGGACTCGGGACGCTTGGCGCGCGGCAGATCGTACGCGCGCAGTGGACAAGTGTTGAATCTCGACATCAAGCCAGGTCGCGTGGACTCGCGCGTGCAGGGCAGTATGCCCAAGCCGTATCAAGTGCAAGTCGCCATCAAGCCGCTGTCGGACAAGGACTGGAATCGCGTCGCCGATGCAATGGCAGAGCAAGCGATCTTTGCCGCGAAACTTTTATCCGGCGAGATGCCGCAGAATATTGAAGAAGCATTTGCATCGGCGAAGGTGAATTTGTTTCCCGCGTCGAAAGGCGATTTGGAAACCGAGTGCTCGTGCCCCGATTGGTCAAATCCCTGCAAGCATATCGCGGCAGTGTACTATCTGCTCGGCGAGCAATTCGATGCCGACCCGTTTTTGCTCTTCCGACTGCGTGGCAAAAGCAAGGATGAAATCATCGCGATGCTGCGTGCGCGCCGCTCCGCGCCCGAACCCGAAAGCGAGTCGGCGCAAGAAACGACGCGCAAACCGCGCGTCCCAGTCGAGCCGGTGATTCCGCTCGAAAAATATCTCGACCGATTCTGGGAGGCGGAGCAAGACCTCGCCGATTTCCAGGTTCGCATCGAAGCGCCCACCGTAGATGCGGCACCCGTCAAGCGATTGGGCGCGCCGGGGTTTTGGCGCGACAGCAAGGTGGATTTCATCGTGCTGTTCGCGCGCGCGTATCGCGGATTAAGTGAAGTCAGTTTGCACGCGGCGATGGGAGAGCAGGATACGGAGCGTTGAGAATTAGTAAACGCACGCGACACCACACCCCAGTCCTGGTTTTGAATCGTATTTTTGAGAGAGTTGTGGTAGAATAGAGATAGAGCAAGTAGCAACGGAATCCAAGATGATGCGCTTGAGAATCCTGAGGGCTTATGAACATCCCACGCGCGCCGGCTCTTGAACGAGTTTTCTCCTTGTTTGTATTGCTCATTACTCTAGTGGCTTTGTTATTTGTAGCAGTCTGGAGCATTGTCTTACTGGGTTGGCCCAGCGGAGCCGCGCTTGTACTCACCAAGTCTATCCCCCTGAACAACAGCGAAACACTTCAAGTAGACTACCCGGCAGTCATTCTGGCGGATAGCAAACCCAGAACGCTCACTTTCACGCGACCTCCTTCGATTACCGCTACCGATACACTGACTATTACAGTAGCAGTTTCCCAGCTACTGCGATTCATTTCGCCAAATTCTCAATTGGCTCCCCTGGCCACGTCAATTACGTTTCCTGCCTCAACGACGGAATCCCAGATGTCATCCGTGGCAATTGTAAACGCACAGAAAGCAACGTGCAATCCATTCTCTTTCCGGGCAGATGACATATTCCGAATCATGCTAATCAAAGCAACTTTCCGGTGCATTTCAACTCCGCAGGCAATCGTCATTTCGCCCGCTATCGGAACTGAGCAAAAACTAGGACTGGAAGTCGAAACAACTTTCGCGGCGGCGCTTCGCGATTTTGTCAACAACGAAAAGAGCGACAAAAGCCCACTGATTTTTTTGGCGGCGGCACTTTTTTCTGCCGTTGTTTGGTCCTATACGCAGATTCAGAATCTGCGAGATAAAAACAAGAAACTCGCTGAAGAAAAATCAGACAAGGACAAACAACTCGCCGAAACACAACTAGAAGATTTCCGAACGTACCTGCGAAAGCGCGAAGCTATCAAAGCAAGTGAGACATTTGAAAAGCTAAAGCAGCTAGCATCAGAAGAGCACGTTTCACAAACTGATTTGCAACGCATGCAGCAACTCATGGATATTACGCATGGCAAGTTAAACAATGAGATACTCGAACAACTGTTGCCAACGTGGGGCGAAGAAACAGCGCATTCTATATTGTATGCGAAAAGTCAAGGTAAGATAGATGCGATTTCTCTACTGAATTACATTCGAAGATTGTACGGTCACGCTCCTGCCGAACTCATTGAAACAGCGATGGCAAAGGCGCGTGTTGAAATGCAAGTTGATCCGATTCAATCGCGTAGTTGGCCCACGCGCCCTAATCCAATACGTCAAGAAGAATTATTTCTCCCTGACACAATCGGAAACAGACTCAGAAATGCCAACCCTTTTCCCAATCCTACTGCTGAGGAAGAAGAGTCGCTTTTGTTTTCCTCGACAGGCTCTTTCTGGAACGATCATCCTTTGCAGCAACAAATGCAAACTGGGATTCGTCCAAAAGGAGTCTGGGGCTTGGAAGGCACTGGAAGGACGGCACTGGCACTCGGATTGGGAAAATACACCGCCGAGAAAGAGGTTCTCGTTTGCTACCTGCGCGGATTGCCTCAACTACCTGAGATTCAAGCAGAATTTGCTAAAAGAATTCTTGAGTTTGTGTGCATCCATCCAACCTGGCTCAGTCCACTCGGACAAGATGAGCGCAGTTTGATTGCGCAGTTTTGTGCGACTTACTTGGGCAAAGAAATCGCTTTGGCAGAGATCGGCTTCCTCTCTTCTCAACAAATGAAATGGTTGGATACTGCTAGAGATCTTGCACAACGGAAACTGTGGGAGAGCGAAGTCTCAATACAATTGCGTCTCCTCAAAGAACAAATCCAAGTTCCGCTGTCTGATCGTGCCTTGTTCCATTCTCAGTGGATCCAAGCACTGAAACAATGTGCCCATTCGTTGGGATTTGGCAAAGGCGTCTGGCTAGTCTTAGATGTCGAGGGGTTCGGATGGATCGAGTGGTTTACCAAATCCCTATTACCAAATTTACAGCAATGGACTGCCGCCGATATAGTCATCAGAATCTTTGTTCCCGAAGACCCAACTCCTAGTTTGAGTATGCCGCTCAAAAAATCTCTGGACGGACAAATCACTTTTGAAGAACTGCATTGGCGTAAGACAGAGACACGGGACGATTTTGAAAAAATGATCCACTGGCGTTTTGAGCGATTCTGCAATGCCTTCGGAATTCATACCCAACTCGACGATTTGTTTCAGGGTGATGCGTTTCAAAAAATGATTCAAGCCGCCGATTACAATCCCGGTTGCTTTATCCGATTGTGGAATGCAATTGCACAATCCAATCCACTGAATGGACGAATTACCGAAAATGTATTGCGCGAAGCGGAGAACAAGGTAAAATGCCGCTAGCATTTGCGAATTGGACTTTTGCGCCCAGCGCATCGCGGTCTGACGAAGAGAACGAGCGTTGGTGGCAGGAATGCTATCTGCCAAACCCGGTGGAGAGTGTTCTCTCTAGCCAAGCCCACTGGCGTCTGATCACCGGCAGTATGGGTAGTGGCAGGTCGGTTGTATTGGATGCCCTGGAGCGGCACGCGCGCCAAACCGCCCTTGTGTTGCGCTATGCTTCTTCGGCTTGGCCCGGCGCGCAGAACGTCATCAAGAAAGACGGCAACCATCTAAGTCAGATTATGTCACTTGCCTCGCTTGCCCTCCAGAAAATTCTTGGCGACGCGCCAGATAAACTAGACTCTCTTTCTACGACGCAACGCGAGTTTTTACGTTGGCTCATCGAAAAATTCACCGGCAGACGCGCGTACTCTCGCTGGCTGGATGGAATGTCGGACGATCACGCGCAGATGATGCGCGATGTTCTCTTTGAAGATATTTATCATACAGACACCGAGACGTTGGACATCCAGGGACAAATCGAGGAACTCCTCGGAGTGAGTCGCCGATTAGGTCTCCAGCAAGTCTTGATCTTTTCAGACGTGGAGCATGTGTTGTCGCAAACTCAGATGGAAAACCTGGAACATCTGGTCACTTGGCTAGAGCTGATGCACCACCCAGGGCTGACGCTGATCGCCGCATTACCAGCGCATTTGTGCGATGACAAACTCAGAGCCAGAACGCGCGGACGCGTCGCGATCGTTCCCCTGCAATGGACTGAGGAGCAGTCCATCGAGATCGCAAACCGGCATATCCGCGTTTCGACGAATGGAGCAATTCAAACGATTGGCGAATTGATGACCCAGCGCATGTCGAAACGCCTTGCCGAGATAGTGGATGAGGAATTTGAAGAACCCGTGCCGTCGGCTTGGGTCGGACTCGCGCAAGTACTGTTGCAATTCGCTTCCCAGTACTCCCTTCCCCTCGATGTGCTTCACTTCGACGAAGTGAAACGCGAGTATTTTCGAAAATGCTTGCAACTGCGTCCTGATCCGGTACCAACTCACCGCGGCGTCTGGCGTGGTCCCAAGTTCATCCCGCTCGATGTGCAACCATTCAGATTTCTTCAGACCTTGTGTCAAACTCCGGGCAAAGCATTCGATTTGGAAGATCCGCAACTCAATGATGTTGCCGGTTCAAAGGGCAATGTCCACACGCTCGCACGAAGAATAAGGAAAGTGATCGAACCCGATCCTAAACAGCCGATCTATCTTCAAAATCGTAGGGATGAGGGCTACTGGGTAGATGGCGTCAAAGACTCATGACACGGTTGTGTCAGACACGCGTAATCGTTGTGACAGCAACGTGTAATCCTCTAGTGCCTTTTTCCCCCATTTTGATTTCCACTTGTAGTATAATCTGTGCCCGAACGATTGAAATACTCTCTTGTGTTGATGGCTATTGATGATTCAATGAGTCATTTATCAACCTAGTCCATGGCTCGCCATTTCGACCTTTGAAGTACCTCGTGGAGCGATTATGCTGCCAGTGCCTGCGCGGCAGACTTATCTGAACACAATCGGGTTACAGCTCGATCCGTTTGCAACACCGGTTGCTGAGCAAGAAATATCCAGCGTACCCACGCCGGCTGATCTATTCTCGTATTATACTCCTTCGCCGCTTTCCCCTCTGTTAGAAAACAAAAACACGTTTCAGACGCTCCGAACGGCACGCCATATATTTGTGTATGGTGACCCAGGTAGCGGTAAGACCACTTTGCGTCTCGCCGTCGAAGCAGACTGTCGAACTGAACTCGACGAATCACTGGCGGTGACGTACGAATTGAGCGACGATATCCCATTACCGCTTACGGAAAAAGATCACTGGCGGAGACTTGCCAAAGCGCTTGCCATTGATTTGTTCATTCAAATTGCAGAGCAATTCAATCCGCTTGAGACATCCCCGACCCAGGAACAAATCCGCGCACTGGGTCAGCAAATTCTTGTAGGCGAGCGACATCTCCAACGATTGATCCGACAGATTCTCGATCAACCCGCGCCAAACAAACCGCGCGGCATCGCCTCGTATTGGACCTCGATTGGCAAATCCCCGGTGCGATACGTCGCGCCATCACACCAGTTGCTCGAACTTGTCCAACTAGCGCAATCGTCTGCGTCGAACTCATCCATGGCGACCGGCATTGATCTATTGCAAGAAGGATTGGACGCTGCGCGGCTATGGGGGTTCAAGCGCGTACTCGTGTTGACGGACGGCGTAGATGCGCGCGAACGAAAACCAGATGCGATGTTAGCCCTGCTCTTGCCACTTTTAGACAATCTTGAAAATTGGACCGACAAGCCAGTGTATTTCAAGTTTTTCCTTCCTTTGGAACTTGAATCCGTGGTCACAAAGCATTTGCTAAAGTTGCCAGACGCGCCATTTAGGACTATAATAAAGTGGAAAGACGAGTTCCTCCTTCAGTTAGTTGTTCAGCGTTTTCGTTCAGCCGGCTCGCGCTATACCAGTTTCGATCAGTTAGCGGGAGATGGTCTCAAAGGAAATCTCGATGCGCTGATTCTTCGATCATCTAATGGCTCGCCGCGTCGGATGTTACGCATTATTAGTTCTTTGATTGACACGCATGCGACTGACGCTCCCCACGAGCCAAAATTCACCAAGCTAGATTGGAATAGAATGAGGCAGGACTGGCAGTACGAACTACCGCTGCCGGTGGCGCTCTAAACTGAACCTGTGCTGATGAACCATGGCGCGGGCAATGCCTGCCTCGTCCGTGGTCACTTGTCGCACAGGAGGGTCCATGACTCCGCAGCAGAGTAACTGGGAAGATTACGATTCAAAAGTTTTTGTTGGTCGAAAGACTGAACTAGACAAAATCCAAGACTGGGCTAATGTGTCGCGCGTGGACAAACGTCTCTGGGCGATTGTTGCGCCAGCCGGCATGGGCAAAACCTGGTTCTTGCAAGCCGCTCGGGAGGAATTGCGCGGACACGATTCTCCTCCCAAGCGGCTTGTATTTTTTGTCCAAGTCCCCGAGCTTGTCAAACCTGGTGTTGGGTTGGAAAATGAAGCGATATTGAAATGGCTTGGTGAGATCCAACAGGATGCGCGCAAAGTTTGTCCTGACGTTAGGGCAATTGATCCAGATGCCACAATTGCGCAAAACATTGACCGGCTCGTAAATGACCTTTGCCTTCGCTGTGATCTACATCCCTCGCCGATTGTGATCGTGGATGGCTATGAAGAAGTCGAAAAGAAAATCCGTCAAGATGTAGATGAACAAATCTTGGAACGTTTTTTGAGTCGCGAGTGCATTCGAATGTTCATTGCGCTACGCGACGAAGGTTCGATTGATAGTTTCGTCTTGCGCAAAAACCAGTGCCTACCTTCGATGCCTCTGGATGCTCTCGCAGATCCCGTCGAGCAATTTTTGGGGTTCGTGAAAAAACATTATCCAACAGTCCAAAATCTCACATTCGGACAACTTCAAGCGTTACCGCTGATGCAGGGTCATGAATCGGTTCTCCCCGATTGCACGGGCTACAACTGGGATCACCCCTATATCAATGCTTTCCTTTTTGATCGCGCGGTCCCACGCGCGACGAGTTTCCCCGTTTCTGTGTTGACTCGCACTGATATCTCCGGGTGTATTGACAATCTGATTCGACGCCCAGATCAAAATGGCAAACCCAGATACATGCCTCTTACCCAGAATGTTTTGGATTGCCTTATACAAATTGCCCGATCGCTGGATAAAGAATGGACCAGTGACGAACTTGAAAAACTGAAACTGGACATCAACGATGATCTTATCAATCAGCTTTTCCAATACGGCATCATTTTCAATTCCACAAATTCCGCGCAACGATATAAAGTATCTGAAGGGCTGTGGGAGCTTTTACGCCTGTGATTTTGGCGCGTCGGAAAATCGAAGGGAGGAATCAGTGTGATGAACGATCAACTCTTTGCCGCGGCGCGGCGCACAGAAAGATTCGTCAATCGAACGATTGAACTTGAAAAGATCAAAAAGGCGATTTATCGCGCTGATCAATCCTGTCAGATTGTGCTCATTCGCGGCAAGGGTGGGATGGGCAAGTCGCGCCTTGTCGAAGAAGTGATCGAACGCGCCGGCAACTCGCAAGCGCGCGCCGAATCGCAACGCGAGCATTCCGAACAGCCGGCCGAATGGGATTGGACTCGGTTGGGTAATGCGCTCGTCTCCGATCTGATAGACCTCTCCGACACGCGTTTGCACACGCGCACCAATTTTATACGCGCGATGCGCGACGCGATCAAGTGGACTAACCTCGCGGATTTTCCTCACTACGATACTGCCTTCTGGCGTCATCAGCGATTGCGCGAGCAAGGCGTGGACTATTTCACCGTCCAAGAAGTCGGCAGACAAGCCGAGTCGGCATTCTTGCAGGATCATAAGGAAAACGCGAATCGGCGTCGGTTGGTGTGGACGATTGATACGGCGGAACAACTGGTCATCACTACCTCCGAATGGCTTATCGAAGGCGGTCTGATCCGTTCAGAGGAGATCTCATTCAACACGTTGCAGTGGCTGGTGGATCAGATTCGCAGTGGGACTCTGCTCAATACAACATTGATTTTGGCTGGTAGGTACGAAGAAGGCAAGCGCTTCTTTGACGAAATCTCGAAGGCGGTCTCACAAGCTCAGTCACCTTGCGAGATCACCGACATTTCTATCGAACCCTTTAGCGAATCGGACACACAGACTTATTTCCAATATCTAAGCCAGGAATGGCAACAACGTGCCGCTCAATCTAGCGATTACAAAAAGATTGCTAGCACAATGCGGGAATTGTCCGCGCAGGAGCACACCGATGTGCTATGGCTGTACACCGCTGGACAACCGGTTCGATTATCACTCTACGCCGATTTGATTGTTGATGGGCGGACCATTCCCGCGCCGTTGGGGGATTCGCCGGAGCAAGCGCACGCGCGGGTCAAAACCGATGATCCCGTCAATAAAGTTACTCCAGAGTTGGAACAAGCGCGGTGGGATATTGAGCACGAATTCATCCGAGTTCTCTTTGCTTATCCCGGTTCGCGCTCTGAAATCCTCAAGGCATTGGTGCGAGCGCGCCCTGGCTTGGACGCGGACCAACTTCATTTTGCATTGCATAGTCCAGCCGGTATGACAGCCGAAGAGTGGAAACCCAATCCGATAAAACAGGAAGAGATTCGCAATGATCTTGATGGAATGCGCCAGCTATCCATCATCAAGCGTCGTCCGGGTGAGCGATTAGGATTGCAAGACGAAATCTATCGAATTTATGCCGAGCACATGGCTGTCAATCCCCAAGACCGCCAAGACGAGACAAAAGCGCGCCAAAGACTCTATGCCAAGTTGAAGGACTGGGCAGAATTCACTCGACGTCCACTTGAGGAGGAACGTAAGGAATTCCAAACAAGAGACGTGGAACGGTTGCAGTTGCAATTCACTTCTCCTACTAAAGCGCTGTCAGTTCAGTTTCCAAAGATTACAGACCGAGAAGAGGAAAGGCGAATTGAAATTCGCGAGAAAATTCTCGACTTTGAGACTGAGGAAATGCACTATACCCTCTTGTTGAGTCCATATAATTTCAGCAACATTGCTTTTGATATAGGTAAAAATAGGTGGCTTGCTCAAGATGAAGAAGCCGAGGCAACGGCGCAAGCCGAGTCGTGGCGCGTAATGAGTGATCCCTTCACCTTCAAGTTTGCCGACATGAAACCGCGAACCGCACCGCAGAAGCGTGGCGAAACAGAGGAGGAGGTATTGCGCCGCGCGGTTCGTCAAGACGATGTTATCCGCTGGATCCAACGATTCGTATTACGGCAAGACCGGCAACGCGCGATTGATTTCAGTCAGCGAGTAGAAAGCGCGATCCAGGAGATGGCTCCGAATGAGAAGAGAAGCTGGAGCCACACATTTGCGCGTGGCGAACGAACCTGTTGGCGCGAGTACGCGCGGGTGATGCAAGGCGCAGACATTCTCGATTTCTGTAGGAAATTGGAAGACACAGCGGGTGAATTAGTCCAGTTGGCAACAAAGGACCAAAACACACCTGTGTTTTCCGAACGCGACGAATGCGGCTTTATCGGACATCCTGCGGAAGGTCGTTTGCGGCGCACCATCTCGTTGATATACAATTTTGCCGGCTATGGATTTGTGACCATCGGACGGCTTGGCAAAGCGGTGAAAATGTACGGTTTGGCGCTCAAGTATGCGCGCGGCACTGAATCAAAAGCGCACAAAGCCCAAGTGCTCACGAACCTCGCGCGCGCGTTTTCAGATATGAATCGTTTGCGCGCGCGTCGCGTCTGTCTAGACGGTTTAGCGATGAAAAAAGACATAGGGGCGGAGGTCCCGATTGCCTATTCATATAATACGCTGGCGCTAATTGACAACCGCCATTTGCGTCAAGACTTGGCTTGGAGCGAAGCGGCAACGGCGGTAGCATACTTTCGCCGAGTCGAAGAGTCACGCGGCTTGGGACTCGCTTTGATTCAGCTAGGGGAAGCGTTGCGTCGTTTGGCGAATGAGGCGCGGACTGCTGGGCGCGTGTTTGCCGAACCGGCTGAAATCATCTATGACCAAGCAGAACTAGCGGTCAACGAAGCGCTCAAACTATTCACCGAAAGTTCTGCCAAAGGTGAACCAGTACGGCGCGTCGAGACCTTGATCGAGTTGGGTTGTTTGCACCGTGATCGCATTCTGATTGACCTCGACCTGTCGCCGGACAAATGGCATCTCCGCTACCGTGATGCTCTTCACTATTTGGATGAAGCCATCAAGTTGGCACACGAGATCAAGAATCCCCGTCTCGAGTTGGATGCGCGGGTCAACTTTGCTTGGGCAAACTATTATGCAAACGACTACGCCCAGGCAGAGAAGACGCTGGCGGCAATTCTTGAGAATGGTCTGATTCCGCCGGACGCGCTGATTCAAGAGAATTCCAAATTGCCATCCGCCGAACGCGATGATCTGTACGTTTATACTCAGGCGAGCAAGATCGAGCACTTGCGCGCGCAGATGAGTGTTGGGCGCTTTTGCCAACGCACCGAGGAAATTGAAAAAGATAATCCTCAGGCGAAAAAACCGGAACTGCATCAATTTGTCCATCAAGATTCCCAGGCGCAAGAGCATCTTCGCACTGCCGCAGAGGCGTATGTGCGCGGTGTCGGTTACGCACAACTCCTTTCACCGCGTTCATTCGCACTCACGGTTATTTATGATCGCCTTTACGAGGATGCCAAGAAATTCAATCTGACTGAACTGAACGACTTGCAGGAACACATTCGCAACGCCCGCGAAAAGTACAAGACAGGCGAAATCAAACCGGTAGATTTGGGCGATGTAGAAAGTTATCTTCAGTCCTGTTTTGGAACGTATGATTAAAGGACGTTGCTATGGATCCGAATGATACTGACTTTAGGTCTCCCATCGTCTTCACTGCCGAGACGAATACGCGCGATGAAGACTGCGCCTGCCCGGATGGAGCGCTCGCACTCACTTTTGATGAAGACGAATGCGCTGATCTTGAAAATGATTGTGCTTGCCCAGACACACCGCGTCTTTCCTCGCCGACGTGGAAACCAGCCCAGAATTTTGTTCGCTCATCCAACACGCATATCGCCGATCTTCCACTCGGATTTAAACTGGTTTACAGTCCGTACGCGCCGCTCGGTCCAAGTGTGTTGAATCCAACGGCTTGGTCGCGCTGGCAGTCATTTACTGATCCCCAACCACTGACCCAACCAGTGGATCGAACCTTTGCTACACAACGTCTGATCCTGCCACGCGGCAACAAACCTATCGCGCGCGATTCAAAGCCCGAAACGTTGACCTGCTGGCTTCACATCACCAATGCTTGCAACCTCGACTGTCCATATTGCTACGTCCGAAAATCATCGGCGCGGATGAGCGAAGAAATCGGTTTGCGCGCGGTCGAGCGCATTTTCCGGACGGCGCAAGCGCATCATTTTTCGCGCGTCAAACTCAAGTACGCCGGCGGTGAGCCGACCTTGCATTTCCAACTCATTCGTCGTCTGGTCGAACATGCGCGACAAATTTCGGACGAAACGGGAATCGGATTGCGGCAAGTAGTCTTGAGCAACGGAACACGCATCAAACCGGAAGATGCCGATTGGTTCGCCAACACCGGCGTCAAGCTGATGATCTCGCTTGATGGGGTAGGCGAAATGCACAACCGCTTGCGCGCGTTCAAAGATGGACGTGATTCTTTCGGCATCATCCAAGACACGGTTGATCGAGTACTGTTGCCGCGCCAAATTCGTCCCGACATCACGATCACCGTCACGCGCGTCAACGCGGCGGGCGCGGCGGATGCCGTGCAATGGGCATTAGAACGCGATTTGCCGGTCAGTCTGAATTTTTATCGCCAGAACATCCTGTCCACGTCGCGACAAGAACTCGCGCTGGAGGAATCGGCGATCATCGAAGGGATGCTCGCGGCATATGCCGTCTTCGAGTCGCGTCTGCCGACGCGTCCGTTCTTCAACGGGTTGCTCGATCGCGTCCAAGCTGAAGCACACACGCACACGTGCGGAGTCGGGTTCGCCTATCTGGTGATTTCGCATGATGGAAAACTCGCGCAGTGCCAAATGCACTTGGACAAACCGGCGAGCGACACACTCGACGGATCGTTGCTGAATCGCGTGTCAAGTGGTGCGATTCGAAACGTCGCCGTTGACGAAAAAGTGGGTTGTCGCGATTGCGCCTATCGCTATCGTTGCGCGGGCGGCTGTCCCCTCGAAACCTTTCGCGCGACGGGACGTTGGGATGTATCCAGCCCCAATTGCCGGATTTACCAAACACTGTTTCCAGCGGCGCTTCGGCTCGAAGGACTACGCTTGCTCAAGCAAAACGGCTGTGTCAGTTAGGTGACAGCGAAGTGAAAGGGTTCTGTGATTGAACGGGAAGGAAATGTAACCTTCCCGTTTTTTATTTGTTCGTTTTCGTATCTTGCAGTGTCAGTTTCGGCGTGGATAATGCAGACATGAAAGGAAATCGAGAGCGAGGAGGAAAATATGCAGGGACAATTTCGACCCAACGATAGCGGAACAATCGCCCTAGTGCTGTTTGTCGCCGGACTCTTGGTCGCCGCATTCATCGTCGGCGCGGTTGCGCTCGACCGGCTTCAATGGCTCCACAGCGACATCGGTCCAGCATTCGCGCAAGTGAAATCCGAAGAGGCGCGCGAAAAGAAACTCGCCAACGACCGCACAGAGGAAGAGATTCGCAGCCGAAAGATCGAAAACGATCACCGCCTCGAAACGACACGCTTGGACGAGCAAAAACGCCAAACGCAAGCGGCGTTGGAAGCAGAACAAGCGCGTGAGTGGAATCGGAATTTGCCGAATTGGATTGGACTGGTCGTCGCGGCACTGTCAGATGTGATCAGGTGGATTCCTATTGTGGTCGTCGCTTACCTGGTCATCAGGCAACCCGGCGGTTTGACCATCCCGTCACTCCGATCCTTGTTCGACAATTCGTTACACCCAGCGCCAGCACGCGTACGCACATTCAATTCATCGGTCAAAACGATCCAAGCCGACGAACCCGATTCAGACCCCAATCCAATTATCGTAGGACACGAGCAAACAGCCGACGAGAAAGAACTCCGTCGCGCGGAACTTTGTCGAGCCAAACAGTACGAACGCGATGGTCGCATCTTCAGGTTCCGACGTATTGCATAAGTCAGGCACTCACGATTTGATAGAGGAGAACACATGAACTGGAATGACTGGGCACACGCCACACTCATCGGATTGGCTGTATTCCCTCCCATCATGGTCCTCTGTGTATTCGTCGCCATAGCCCTCTTGCGGGGTGGCAGAGGATATCCTGACAACTTCACCGAACTGGAAACCCAACCAAATGCGTAAGTGACACGCGAGCAAAAGGAGGTGTAGATATTGATGACCTCGCGTGACGACAGCATTGAAGGAGAAAGGAGACAGATAGGGCAAAGCGTTCAACCGTCGGCAAATTTCGAGACAAGCGATTTGATTCCGCAATCAATTCACAGCACACTGTAGAGGAGGTGGTGACAGATATGACCTGACTCGGACAACGATAAAACCGAATTCACCCGAGATTTGATTCAATCATCCATTCATCATAGTACATAAAGGTGGTGATGGTCTACATGACCTGACGCGGCTCACTTTCACAACTGAATACACTCAACATCCCGGAACACTTGATTGTGTTTCCCTCACACAGTTCCTCATCAGGAACGACGACCTGCCTTCACTCGGCAGGTCTTTTCATTGGATCGCGATCCCATCGCGCACGCGCGAGCCAACCCAGTGCGCCACCTTCGATGGCAACCCCGACCGCGTACGCGAGCGCGAGTCCGGGCGCACCCCACGTACCACTCCACCACACCATCAACCCGGCGCGCACCAACATCGCGACGAGCGCGACGAACATCGGCGTGCGCGCGTCGTGTTGCGCGTAAAACACGCGTGCGGTCAATTCGAGCGCGGACTCGCCGACAATCGCGAGCGCGTAGATTTGCAACACTGTCGCGACCAGCTCGGTTGACGCCGCGCCGAACGCGCCGCGCGCGAACAACAACGCGACGATGGGACGCGCGAACACGACGAGCGCGAGCATCGCGGGAATCGCCAAACCGAGAATCAGCGCGAGTGTGCGCGTGTACGTCGCACGCAGTTGCGCGAATTCGTTTGCCGCGACGTGGCGCGCGAGACGCGGAAAGACCGCGAGCGCAATCGCCGTACCGATCAGCGATTCGGGAAATTGCCATAGCGAGTACGCGTAACTCAACGCGCTGACGCTCCCCTCACCCAGACGCGACGCGAGATTCGTCATCATTAACCACGTGGCGCGCACAACGAGCATCGTCACGAGACGCGGACCGAGTAATGCCAGCAAGCGACCGACGCCTGAATCGCGCGCGCCAAGCGTCGGCGTGTAGTGCGCGCGAAAATAGATCAGAGCGGGAACCTGGACGAGGAAATGCGCCGCGCTCCCGGCGACAACACCGTACGCGACGCCTAGGATGCCAAACTGCGGCGCGAGCCACATCGCGCCGGCGATGATGCCGAAATTATAAAGCGACGGCGCGATTGCGGGCAGCGCGAAATGTTGATGCGCATGCAGAATCCCGGTGAGTGTGCCGCTGACGCCAAAAATCGAGGTCGAGATCAACACGAGTCGCAACAATTCGGCGGTGAGCGCGCGTTGCGCCGGCGAAAAACCAGGCGCGAGAATTCCGCCGACGATTTCCGGCGCAAATACCATGCCAAGTGCGGACAAACTCGCGACGACGAGAAACACATCGGTGACGACTGCGCTTGCGAAACGCCAGCCCGCCGCGCGCGCGGCTTGATCGCGCACGAGGTAGCCGCTGAACACGGGGATGAACACGGACGCGAGCGACCCGCCCGCGACAACCGCGAACAACAGATCGGCGAATGAGGTCGCGGCGAAGAACGCGTCGAGGTCGCCGCCCGTGCCGAACGCGCGCGCGATGATGATTTCGCGGAGCAGACCCAGGATTTTGCTCGCGGCGAATCCGCTCGCGACGATGGCGGAGGAGATGAGTAAGCGGCGGTCGGAGAATAGTCGCATGGTTAGATGGTCGAGTGGTCAGGGGACAGTGAACAGTGAACAGTTGGCGTGTGTTCGAGGTCAGCGGTCTTTCAACGCGCGTTGGGCATCGCGATAGTTTTTGTTGTACTTGAGCGCGATTTGGAACTCGGCGCGCGCGTCGTCGGCGCGACCTTGGGCGCGGAGCGCGAGTCCTTTGTAATAGTGCGACTCTTCCAAACCATCGAACCCGGCGAGCAACGCGTTGGCAAGACCGTACACTTCGTCGTACCGTTTGGTCTGCAAGTACGCCTCGTACGGACCGAACTGGTACCATAACATGCGCCACGGCAATCCCAGGTTGCGCGCTTTGTCGAACGCGGCGGCGGCTTCGGCGTAACGCTTCAAGCCGACCAAACTCATTCCCAGGTTGAACTGCGCGAACGCGTCTTGTGGATTCGCCGCAATCTCTTCACGCGCGCGCGTTACGGCTTGCGTGTACATCGCGCGGTCATCCATCGCCTCGCCGATGATGGCGCGCACGCGCGCGGCTTGGTCCTCGGTGTAGACGACGAGATAGAGCCGGTTGAACGCGCGCCAATCCTTGTCGAGATCGTCGAACGTGATCTTGACGCTCGGTCCATCGTACGAATCGAGCGTCGAAAATTGTTTGGCGTCGTACCCGCTCAACAAACGATAGTGCCCCATCCATCCTTGCGGCTGTTTGACGAGCGCAGTCTCGACGATCACCGGGATGCCGTTCGACAAAAATGTTTTGAGTTCATCGAGCGTGCCATTGACGCGAATGATCGCGTGCAGACCAGTGCGATCCACATACGCGGACAGTTCGTCGGGGCGCACGTTGCGGTCGTCGTAATTCGGTTTCGTGAACGCGGCAATCTCGGCTTGCGTATCCGCGCGACCGAAATAACTCAGCATCATTCCCAGCGTCGTCGGACCACAATTGTTCCAACGTTGGTAATCGTGTTTGAAACCGCGTAACATCACGGTCGGTTGGATGGTTTGATGGTTGGAGCGTTGACTAGTTGGGCGACGAGTCGGTGACAGGGTAGCAATTGGGTGGTTAGGTCGTTGGGTCGTTGGGTCGTTGGATCGTTGGGTCGCTGGATCGTGGGGTTGTTGGGTTGTTGGTTGGTTAGTTGATTCGGCGGTTGCAAGCGGCGTGGGCACGAACGCGGGGATCGTGGGCTGGGGCAAGTACTCGGCGACGCGATAACGGAGCGAGTGATATTTTTCGACGACGAGATCGGGCAACGCGTTAGCGAACGCGAACACGATGAGCGCGGCAATGGCAGTACCGATTCCTGCGCCAATCAAAACAGCGCGGAGAACTGCCCGCGCCGTTGTGGGAAAAATGAAATCAATCATTCGTCGGCGTGACCAGCCGCGTCGAGAAAATCGCGAAACTGTTCAAGATCAGTTTGCAAATCCAAAAGCACTTGTGGCAAATCATCCACGAGACTCGTCATGCGTTTAACATCAAAATCCCAAGTGTAGAGATTTCGGACAATATGACGAAAGCCGAGATATTTTTCCAATGCCAGCCGCGTCGTCGGGCGAATCACCGCCGGGCGCACGGTTGGCACGGCGATTTGCATTTGCGCCAAGAGTTGCCGATGCCAAGCCGAGCCACTGGGCACCGTGTCGTCGAATTCTTTGGCAATCCATTCAAAGAGTTGTTCGACACCGTTGTAGAATCCATGCAGATTCAGCGCAGTCGAATCGAGATAAAACGTTTCGTCCTTGCCGCCGCGCGCCGAGATGTGAAATGCCTGTTGCGCTTTATCGGCGGCGCGGCGAATGTCGTGCCACTCATTGGCAATCCGTTCGCGAAAGACTTGATAGCGCGAAATCATAGCGGCACTCCGTTTTGTAGAATCTCATCGCGCAGATGAGCGACACAGTGATCAAGATCAACCAGGTCAAATTCAAAATCGCCGACGACCATTGCGGCTTGGACATAGGCATCCCAAAACTGATCGGGAGAAATGGCTTGCACCGCGAGATCAATGTCCGAGCGCGCGTCGAACATGCCAGTGCGCGTGAGCGAGCCGAATGCGATGACGCGCGTCGCGCCAAATTGACGCAACACCTCCGCCGCGCGACGCGCGCCATGCCACGCGTGGGCGCGTCGCTGTGCCCACGCGTCGCGTTCGGCGTTCCATCGTCGGCGAATACCCGGCAAGTACTCGGCAAATTTTTCGTCTTTCATCGTCGGTATTGTAGCATGAATCGTGACGCGCGGCAACCAAAACCCGAAGAGTCTCCAAGACTCTTCGGGTTCCAGTTCGAGCAGGTTGTGTTCGAGGTTCAGCTCGAATTCCGCGACGTGTCGTTTCATCCGCTTGTGCCGTTTCGCCTTGTCGAACGCGCGCAGCAGATTTTCGAACGTCGCGATTTGTTCGTAGAGATGTTTGTAGGTTTTCATCGTCTCGTGTCCCCTTTTAGGGTTTTGTCAAAGTCGCACCTACCTGTCATTTCGAGCAGAGCGAGAAATCTTGTCCCTGTGTGAACGGAGATTTCTCCTCGCACAAACCGCTCGTCGAAATGACAATGACAATACCCTTGTCCCCCCTTCCCCTGCTCCTGACAAAAATCGTCAGGAGCAGGGGAAGGGACGGGGATGGGGTGAGATCAGTTGTCAGTTGTCAGTTGTCAGTTGTCAAGTGCTTCAGGAAAATTACTGGGCGAACACGCGCAAACCGTAGTTGTGGTAGTCGGAGTGGCGGTTGAGGTCGATGCGCGACGAGACGGAAGCGGGGTCTGCGTTCCAAGCCCACGATCCACCGCGCATCCACGCGCCTCGGTACGATTTTTCAAAAGTGTTGCTTGTCCACTCCCAGACATTTCCGGCTAGATCAAATATGCGTTCACCTCCTTCCGTTACGCGCGCGCCGTCGGGGTACATTGCGACCGGCGTTGTGCCACCCAGGTCGCTCTCCTTCACATTCGCGCGCGCAATCACCCCTCCCTCACCCTCCCCTTGCAAAGGGGAGGGCTGGGGTGGGGTTGGGGATTGCCAGGGATACCGATTATTCGCGTCGCCACCCGCTGCACGCACCCACTCCAGTTCGGTGGGCAAACGGAAAACAAGCGCAGATGGCTGATTGCGAATAGCAGAAAGCAAAAGCGGGTTGACCGATTGCCACTGACTATCTGCCATCAGCAATCCACCATTCGCGATTTGCTCCGTCAGCCACTTGCAGTACGCGCTCGCCTCGTACCATGTCACGCCAATCACCGGATAGCCGGCGCGGTGAAAGCGCGGATTGTCCCAGTAAAACGGTCGGCGTTCCACACCGCCGCGTTCTTGCAACCACTTCCACGCTTCGTCTTTCAAGTTTTGTTCGCGCCCCTTTTCGTCCACGCCGCGTTGATCGCGCCAGTAGGTTTCGTTTTCGTAGCCGCCGGCGTCAATAAATTTTTGGAATTGGTAATTGGTAACCGGATATTTGGCGACGAAAAATTCCGGCACGCGCACGCGCTCGTCGTTGAATGTCGTTTCACCAGCAGGAATGTGGACGAACGTGTCGAGGTCGGGGGGAAGCCAGCCAAGCGCGTCGAGCGCTTCGCCGGCGGACGCGCGGGTTTTGATCGGCGCGCGCAACGCCTGCATCTGCGCGAGCAATTTATCCGTGATCTCCTGGCGCAATGGCGCAGGCAGGCGGTCGCTCATATCCACCGCGCACTTGCCCGCCATCAATAAATGTCCGCGCGCCAACAATTCGTCCATCACCAACTTGCGGCGCGGGTCGCCCAGTTCCTTCAACGCCATCGCGAGCAAAATCGTTTCTTCCCACCACGCGTCGCCCACGTGTTCCAACACGATGCGGACGAGATCGCTATCGAGTTCCTTGACGAGTTCGGTCGCGGCAAGATACTCTCGAAAGTTCGAGTGCGAAAAGTTGTAGAGGTTCGGCGCACCCTCGACGTACAAGCCGCTGCGTTGATGCGCGACGACGAGGAACCGCCGCGCCCAGGTGTCCGACGCGTCCTTGCCGCCCTCGCGGTCGCGGAAAAACGCGGAGAGTTGTGCGAGCGCGTTCTGCCCAAAGTGTTGCTGGATGTAGGTCAGCAGAGACATGGGCGCGGGGTCGGGAAATTCTTTGCGATGCGCGTCAAGGTACGCGCCAAAGTTGCGGAGCGGCACGAGAATCGGCAAAAGCGGCTCGCCCTGCCACGCGAGTTTTTCGCGCGCGTCGCCATTCGCAAACGCGAGCGCAAGGTGACGCAACAGTGTCGTCTTGCCGGAACCGGGCGCGCCTTTGAGCAAGAGGCAATCGTAGCGCGGCAGAATGTCGTTGATCGTTGACGGTTTCTCGCGCTCGAGACCTGTCAGGTCTTTGAGACCTGACAGGTCTGACGATTTGCGCCGCATTTTTTCTTCTTGTTCCGGGTCTTGCACTTGAAGCGGCACGAACACCGCTTCGAGTTCGGCTTCGGTCGTCGCTTCACGCGAGCGCGGGCGAACAAAGAGGAACGAGAGGTAGGTACGTTTTTCGCGGACGTGCGCGAGGTAATCCTTCAACGCTTGCGCGTCGTCGCTCGTCGCGAGAATGCCTTGCGCGCCGGCCATCGCCGCGAGCCACGCGTTCGTTTCATCGCGTTTTTTCTGTGCGCGTAAATCAAGCGCGAATTGCATCAACGGCTCGTACTGTTTGATCTGCGCGAAATGCGAACGGAGTTCGTAGAGAAACGCGGCAAGCGCGGGACGCAGTTCGTCGGTGAGACCGAACGCGCGCAAGAAATCGTCGGGGATGCGCGAGGGGCTTTGATCGTCGAAACGTGAGGAGCAGCGCGAGCGTTTGCTTTTGCAATCGCGGGTTACGCGCGAGTTGCGTGACGCGCGTCAGCACCGCGTCCGCTTGCGCGGTGGTCAAGCTCGGCGTCGCGCGGAACGCGGTCTCGGTCGCTTCGAGCGCGCGGCGCAAATTGTTTTCGTGTTGCTTGGCTTTATAGCCGCGCAAGAAATTCGCGTTGAACTGTTCGCTCGCCGGCTTGAGCGACGATTTCAAACCTTCTTTCACCAACTCGCCGCCGACCGTTTGCGCGGCAGCCGCCAGCGCCGTCGCAATCGCAACCCATTCGATCATCGCGCGCCTCCTCTCGAATTACCAATTACGCATCACTCATCACATCCCACTGTTCACTGTTCACTGCTCACTGCTTTTCATACGGCTGTCCATCCGCCGCCGGCGGTACCGCGCGCCCAACAAACCCGGCGAGCACGATCATCGTCAAAATGTACGGCAACATTTGCGGCAACTGCGACGGAATGTCCGGGCGGAAAATGCTGATCGTCGTTGTGACCGTACTGCCGAGACCGAAGATCAGCGCGCCGACCCACGCGCCAATCGGCGCCCAACTGCCAAAAATCATCGCGGCGAGTCCGATGAAACCCAGCCCGTTCGTCATCAACGGATTGAACACGTCCACCGCTTCGAGCGTGAACCACGCACCGCCCAAGCCCGCGATCAAGCCACCGACAAACACGTTGATGTACCGCACACGGTACACGTCAATGCCGAGCGTATCCGCCGCGCGCGGATTCTCGCCGACCGCGCGCGTTCGCAAGCCCCAGGGCGTGTAGAACAAGACGAAATGAATCGCGACCGTCAGGATCAGCATCAAGTAAACGATGGGCTTTTGCCCGCTAAAGAAAATCGCGCCGATGACCGGGATTTGCGCGAGAAGCGGAATATCGAACGGCGGAAACGTGCCGGGTCCCGCCGGAATGTCCTGCGAGAGGAACTGGCGATAGAAATAGCCGGTGATACCAATCGCGAGAATGTTGATGACGGTGCCGCTGATGATTTGATCCGCGCGAAAACGAATCGAGACGAACGCGTGCAAGAGCGCCAGCAACCCGCTCGCCGCAATCGCCGCGACGAGCGCGAGCACGCGGCTCACCTCGCCCGCGGTTGCCGGATCGAGTCCCGCGCTCTTCATCGCGACGAACGAAAAAAGATTCGCCGCGTACGCGACCATCGCGCCCATCAACATCATCCCTTCGATGCCGATGTTGACGACCGCCGCGCGTTCGCACATAATGCCGCAGAACGCGGCGAGCGCGACCGGCGCGGCATAGCGCAACGTTTGATTCAACATGCCGATCACGCAGTGCGAATCGCACTTGCCGCCGATCACCGCATTGAAAATCAGGAACGCCGCGACAAGTCCCACGACAACGAACACCGCTGTCACCCATTGACGCGCCTTCGCCGAGAATCCCACTTGATTGGGCGCAGATTTTCTGATCATCGAATTCGCCATGTCCCATCTCCAACAAACAATCCCTTCGCCACACGCACATTAGGTTTGGCAATTTTGGAAAATTGCCCCACGATTCTGCATTCAATTTTGACTGGCGCAGGTATTGACGAACAAACGATTTTACATCCGCTTATCCGCTCATCCGCTTCCGATCCGCTTATCCGTTTCCGATCCGTTTCTCCGCTTCCGATCCGTTTCTCCGCTTCCGATCCGTTTCTCCGTTTATCCGTTCCTATCCGTTATCCCCCCCACCCCCGCGTGATCGTCGCTTGCTCTTCGCCCGCGCGCGCGCGCAAACGCAACAGCCAGCGCACCATCGCCGGCGCGGCGACGAACAACAACACCAAACCCTGGATCAGCGAGATGACGTACTTGGACACACCGGAATTCAGTTCCATCAAATCTGCGCCGTTCCGCATCGCGCCAAACACGAACGAACCGAGCACGATGCCGAACGGATGATTCTGCGCGAGCAACGCAATCGCGATGCTGTCGAAACCGTACCCGCTCGAAAAGAACAACGGCAAACAACGACAGATCGAAACGCCTAGCACCTCGATCGTACCCGCGACGCCGGCGAGCGCGCCCGAGAGCGCCATCGTCACGACGATGTTGCGCGTGCTGTTGATGCCGGCGTACTTCGCCGCGTCCGGATTCGCGCCGACCATTCGCATCTCAAAGCCGAGCGTCGTCTTCCACAACAAACGCCACACGGCAACTGCGGTCACGAGCGCGAGGAAAATACCGATGTGCAAACGATCGTACTGATCGTTCAGGAGCCACCACGCGCGTGTGAGCGGCGGCAAAACGAGAAACGTCACGATGCCGACTACCGCGCCGACACCCAGGGTTGCGAGGCGGCGTTGTGACGCGGACGCAAAACGGCGCGCCGCACTCGGACGCGCAGTCTGCCAGGTTGCGAACGTCCAACCGAGAAACGCGCACACGAGCGCGACGCCCAACGCGTTCAGCGGATCGCCCAAGCGTTCGGGAATCGCATACAGCGACCACAGCTCGGCGTTTGGCGCAACGCGCGGCGTCTGCACCGCGCTCGAATGGGCGTCGCGCAACGGACCGCTGACCACAAACTCGGTGAGGCGAAACGCGATGTAATTCATCATGATCGTGTTGATGACTTCGTGCGCGCCAGTTTTCGCTTTGAGGTAACCAGGAATCATTGCCCAGAGTGCGCCGCCCAGCGCGCCCGCGCCCAGCGCGAGCGGCAGATGAATGATCGCCGGCAGACCAGAGAACGCGCTGCCGACCCACGCCGCGCCAATCGCGCCGACGAAAAATTGCCCCTCGACGCCGATGTTGAACAACCCGGCTTTGAAACCGAGCGCGAGCGCAAGACCCAGGAAAATGTACGGCGTCGTCGCGACCAAGGTTTCGCTAAACCCGCGCGTCTTGAAGAATGCGCCATTGATCATCCCGCCGTACGCCTCGCCAACGGTAATCAGACTGCCACTCGTGATCCAAATAATCAGCGCGCCGCCGACGAATGCCAACACCATCGCGAGCGCGGGCATACTGAGGAGGTCGAGCACGCGCAACCAATCCGCGCGCGGTGCACGCGCTTCTGCTACGCTAGACATGTTTGCCTTCCTTGACGCCTGCCATCAACAGACCCAGTTGTTCGCGCGTCGCGTCGCGCGCATCGAGCGTTTGCAAGATACTGCCTTTGTACATCACCGCGATGCGATCCGCGAGCGAGAGCACTTCGTCTAACTCGGCGGAGACGAGCAATACGGCAGCGCCGCTATCGCGCGCGGCGATGATGCGTTTGTGAATGAATTCAATCGAGCCAACGTCCAAGCCGCGCGTCGGTTGATTGACGATCAGCAATTTCACCGGGCGATCCAACTCGCGCGCGACGATCACCTTTTGCTGATTGCCGCCGGACAACGATCCCGCGTGCGTCTCGATGCTCGGCGTGCGCACATCAAACTCGCGCACCAACTTGTCCGCCTCTTGCGCGATGCGCGCCTCGTCCAACTCCCAGCCCGTCACGAACGGCGATTTATAGTACGTGCACAGGACAAAATTATCGCGAATCGGAAAACTCAACACCAAGCCGTGTTTGTGCCGGTCTTCGGGCACGTGCGCCGCGCCCAACTCGGTGATGTGGCGCGGCGTCGCGCGCGTGACATCGTGACCCAGCAATTCGATGTTGCCGCCCGTAACGTGACGCAAACCGGTGAGCGCCTCGACCAACTCGCGTTGTCCGTTGCCCTGCACGCCGGCAATCCCCAGGATTTCGCCGGCGCGCACCTCGAACGACACGCCATTGACAATTTGATGGTGGCGATCATCCTGTGCCTGCAAATTTTCGGCGCGCAACACCACATCGCCCGCGCGCATCGGCGCTTTATCCACTTGCAAAATCACCTTGCGTCCGACCATCATCTCCGCGAGCATTTCCTGGGTCGCCTCGTGCGGCGTCGTCGTGCCGACCATTTTGCCGCCGCGCATCACGCTAATGCGATCCGCCACGATTTGCATCTCGCGCAATTTGTGCGTGATGAAAATGATGGACTTGCCGGAGACCGCCATCCCGCTCATGATGTGAAACAGATCGTCCGCTTCTTGCGGCGTGAGCACCGCGGTTGGCTCGTCGAGAATCAAAATATCCGCGCGGCGATACAACGCCTTGACGATCTCGACGCGTTGTTGCGCGCCGACCGACAAATCCTTGACGTACGCGTCCGAGTCAATATCCAATCCGTACTGGTGCGACAATTCGCGGATGCGCGCGGACGCGGTCTTGCGGTCGAGCGGCGCGAGGCGACCCAGGAATTGCATCGCCGGTCGCAATGCCTCCTGACCCAGCATAATGTTTTCGGTCACGGTGAGCGGCGGCACGAGCATAAAGTGTTGGTGCACCATCCCGATGCCTTGCGCGATCGCATCGTGCGGACTGGTGATGCGCGTCGGTTTGCCGTCGAGTGAAATCTGTCCCTCGTCCGGTTGATACAAACCGTACAGAATATTCATCAGCGTCGTTTTGCCCGCGCCATTCTCGCCGAGCAAGCCGTGAATCTCGCCGCGTTTCAAATCGAAACTCACGTTGTCGTTCGCGAGCACGCCCGGAAACCGTTTCGTGATCCCGTTGGCTTGAAGAGCAAAGGTCATTGGTGCTCCTTGCAACCCCACCCCATCCCTCCCCTTGGCAAGGGGAGGGTGAGGGAGGGGTACAATCTACAAAAAGGTGCTGTGCCGCGTGGCACAGCACCTTGCGTGTTGAATCGTTATTCAGTTGTCGCGTTTACGGCTTGTAACCGGTCGCCAGTTTGCCGCTAATCAACGCGTCGGTCGCTTCCTTCACTTTCGCTTTCACATCGGCCGGAACTTTGCTTTCCCAGTCGTGATACGGCGCAAGCCCCACACCGCCGTTCTTCAAATTCGCGGTGCTCATGCCGGCTTTGTCGGATTTCTCGCTGACCGCCTTCAAGTAATTGAACACGGCAACGTCCACGTTCTTCGCCGCGCTCGTGACCAGCGCGTCCTTCACTTCGGGGTACGTGATGTACTGATCCACGTCCACGCCAATCGCCATCAAGCCCTTTTCTTTCATCGCGAGCAAACCACCGTTGCCGGTGTTGCCGCCGACGCCAAAGCCCACGTCGCATTTTTGTCCGATCATTTGCGTCGCGGTCTCTTTACCCTTGGCGGGATCCGTGAACGAGGGGATGTATGTGTTGAGTGCTTGCACACCCGGCTTCATCCACTTGGCGCCGTTCTGGAAACCGACGACAAAGCGAACGACGGGAGGAATTTCCATCCCAGAAATCGTGCAGACGACATTGGTTTTGGTCATGCCGCCCGCCACCACGCCCGCGAGAAATCCAACTTCATCTTCCTGGAACATCAACGACGTGACATTCTTGAGTCCGCCATCGGCGTAGCAATCCTTGACCGTTTCTGGGCAATTCTTGTCACCCTTGGTCGGAAAGTACGCGTTGTCAATGATCGCGAATTTCAAGTTGGGGTACTGCTTGGCTTTCGCCGCCGTGGCATCGCCCATCAAGAAACCAACGCTGATGACGACATCGTACTTTTCGGTGGCGAACTGATCAATGTTCTTTTCGTAATCGGTGGGCTGTTTCGATTCGATGAACTTGGCTTCGCCGCCCAGGTCTTTGACGGCTTTTTGTACGCCCGCCCACGCCGACTGGTTGAACGATTTGTCATTCACGCCGCCGGTATCGGTGACGAGACCGATCTTGAGCTTGCCACCGGTTGTGGCGGCGGGACCAGCGCACGCGCCCAGGACCAACGCGACAGCAACGAGCAAAGCGACGAGCACGAACATTCGAGTACGCATTCCTACTCCTCCTTTGGATTCTGAACCTGACTCCGAGTGGTTAGGTGTGCAAGTTTGGGGACGCATCACCTCCTCTCGCGAGTCGCTTCACATCGACCGACCGAAATGATTTGATGGGGATTGTGATAGGGGTTCGTCTGTAATTATATGCCGATTGTGCGACGCGGCAAAATTGTACGGGCGAGGCATTTGCCACATCGCGCGTCCGAATTCCGGATCCGTTGCAAATACCTCACCCCTACTGCCACGTCACACGAACTTGATGTGCGCGGTTGAATTTGTCGCGATACTGCACGTAACCCTGGTCGCGTCCAAACTCGAACAATTGCTTGGTCACCGCGACGTCATCGCGACAATACGCGATCAATTCCTCCAGCTTGCCCTCGCGAAACCATTGAATCGCTTGCAAGCCATCCGCCGATTTATTTTTGCCGAGCGTCGCGTTCGCGAGCGTATCGAGACTAACTCGGAAACCCAGCTTGTTGTACAGGTCGTCGAGCAAGTCGAGTGATTTCAAATCGTTGAGGCGTTCGTTCGTGTACGCTTTCAATACCGGATAATCAAAGTTGAGAATGTTGAAACCGATCACCCGCTCCGCCGCTTTCAAATCCGCGATCAACGCGGGTACGTCTTTTTCAGTGTACGCTTTGAACTCATTCGTCGCGGTCGCAAACGTCACCGCGACCGACACGCGCAACAACTTGAGGTTCTCGCGCCCGCCGACTTCTTGAAACGACTTTTGCGTTTCGAGGTCGAAGAAAATGTCGTTCAAGATAACCTCCCTTCGATTTGCGATTTTCGATTGCGGTTTTCGATTTGGATTTCGAGCCGATGTCTCGTAAAATATCCCGCGATGTCGAACCGCTATTTTCCATTTCACGCGCTGGGCTTGCAGTGCAATCCGTTTCGCGCGCTCACCGACGACGAGTGGGCGGACATCGCGGTTTTGCCGGATGCGTTCATCGCGACGATTGAGCGCGATAACGCGCATGTACAAATCCTCGGCGCGCGCGGGTTTGGCAAAACGACGATGCTCCTCGCGCTCGCGGCGCGATTCAAACGCGCCGGCAAGCGCGTCGCGTACGAGTACCGCGCCGAAGGGCAATCGCGTTTTACAACCGACGCCGACTCGCTCGACGTGTTCTTGCTCGACGAAGCGCAACGGCTCGGCTCGCGCGAGCGCAACCGCTTGCTCGGTGCCGCATCACACACGCGGCTCGTGCTCGGCACGCATACCGATTTCACTCGCGAGTTTGCGCGGCACGGCTTGCCGCTCACCGCGCTACGCCTCGAACCGGCAACCGCCGCGCACCTCGCCGCGATCTTGCAAACGCGCCTCGACTATTTCGCGCGCGGCGAGTCACGCGCGATTACGTTCACACCCGACGCAATTCAGTTTTTAAGCCAGCGTTTTGGCGGCGATTTGCGCGCGCTCGATCATTTCCTGTACGACGTGTTTCAACGCCTGGAACGCGCCGAGCCGATCACTGCCGAACGATTACGCGCGATTCTGTAGGCAAGTTTCCAACTTGCCAGTGCAAATTTCCAATTTGCGCTACGTGCGACGCGGCGCGACGATGAACGGCTCGCGCGCGACAATATCCTTCGCCAGCGGTAAATCCACCACGCCGACGATTTCCCAAACGATGTTGATATACTGTCCCGCATAACTCCACGGCGCGATCGGCAACGTAAACTCGAACGCGCGTTGAATGTTTGCGTTCGCCGGTAGCGCGCCGGGCGATAGGACAATCTCTCCCAGTTTCTCTTCGTCGCGGTCGCCGCGTCCTTCGGTGTGCCACATCAAACGCAAGTACGCGCCGCGACAGTTGACCGCGCCATCGGTCGTCAAGCGCACCTCGCCGCGAATCACGCCGTTCGGCGCGTACTGCATCAACGCGCCCGCCGGTTCGCCCTCGCGCAGAGTGATTTGAAATTCCGCGTTCGCCATCACTGCCTCACTTCCGGCATCACCGTCATTTCGTACTCTTCGACATAGTCGAGCCAACCCTTCATCTTGATGGTGGCTTGGATGAACCATTGCAATTTGTTGTTCGTCGCGAGGAACGTGTGCATCGCATCGTCGGGCACGACCAAGTCGCGGCGTACGTTCAAGCGTTCGCTCGCTTCGTAGCGCCGCGCGGGATACGAAAATTCTTGCGCAACCTTATCGTGCGTCACCGTGTAGGTATTCGTGCCGCGGCGATAGCGCGCCGTTTCGCGCAAGAGCCACTTGAATTGAATGCTCTCAACCTCCGTCGCGCGTTTGAAAACTTGGGAGTACGTCAGGGTCACTTCGTCTCCGATACGCGGGGTCGTCGTCGAGACCGTGATCTCCGCTTTTTCCAACCGCGTGCCCGCGATGAATGGACGCAAAGCAACCGTGAGCAAAAAGATACCGACGCCGATGAATGGCAAACTGAAAATGACCGGAAACAACATGAACCATTCAAAGCCGCTGCGTTCGGACACGCTCCATGCCAGGATCGCGCCGCCTGCCGACATCGCGCCGATGACACACGAAATGAGCGTCCAGAAAATCGCGAACACGAGCAAACAACCACGTCCCAGGTTTTGGTTGGACGATTGTTGGAGTTTTTGCATCGGCTATCCTCCGCCCAGGTACTGCAACGCAACACGCAAGCGGTCTTCGAGCGTCTTGGCGGACGCGGGCACGGCGCGCGCGGCGCGCGCCGCTTCCGCCGCGCTGTAACCCAGGTTGATCAACGCGTTGAGCACGTCTTCATCGAGCGGCGTCAATTCGCTCACCTCGCCCAAGCCGCTCACGTTCACCTTACCCTTGAGTTCAAGCACCAATCTCTGCGCGGTTTTCTTGCCAATGCCCGGAAAGGACGTCAGCACATCCACGTTGCCTTGCGCGATTGCCATCCGTAGTGTGTCGGTGGACGCGGCGGAGAGAATGCCCATCGCCACTTTGGGACCGATGCCACTGACGGTGAGCAGGGTTTCGAACAACCCCAGTTCGTCTTCGGTCGCAAATCCGTACAGCGAAAGTTCGTCCTCGCGCACGCGCAAGTGCGTGAACAACATCACATCGCTGCCGAGCGCGCCCAGGTTTGCCGCCGTGCCGCTCGTCACGCGCACGCGCAGACCGATGCCGCCGACGTTCACCACGAACGAATCGTTGGTGCGCGATTGTAACTTGCCGTGAATCGTTGCAATCATTCCTGGGTCAACCTTTCAAAGCGCGCGCGATGCGCGTGACAAATCGCGACCGCGAGCGCGTCCGCCGCATCGTCCGGCTGGGGCACGTGATCGAGTTGCAACAGCAACCGCACCATTTGCTGGACTTGGGCTTTGTCCGCGCGCCCGTAACCGACGACCGCTTGTTTGATTTCGAGCGGCGTGTACTCGTGCGGCATGATGTTCGCTTGCGCGGCGGCAAGCAAAGCGACACCGCGTGCCTGACCGACAGACAGCGCGGTGCGTACATTCTTACTGAAAAATAATTTTTCGACAACGGCGTCCGTCGGCTGATGCTTGGCGATGAGCGTGGTGAGTTCGCGATAGATGTGTTGCAAACGCCGCGGCATGTGCCAATCGGCGGGCGTCGTAATCGCGCCGTACGCGATCAGGTGGAGTTCATCGCCGTCACTGGCAATCAGACCATAGCCGGTGATCGCCGTTCCTGGGTCTACTCCCAAGATGATCATTTTATTTGGCGGACTCGAATTTCGCCATAATCGCATCGGAGATGTCGAGGTTCGAAAACACTTTTTGGACGTCGTCGTGTTCTTCGAGCGCTTCCATCAATTTCATCGTCGAGACGGCTTGCTCGTCCGTCACCGTCGCCGGGTTCTTGGCGATCCACGCGAGTTCCGCCGAGGTGATCGGGATCTTGCGTTTGTTGAGTTCGTCGCGCAGCGTTTTCAAATTCTCCGGCGCGCAGAACAAATCCAGCGTGCCGCCGTCGGCTTTGTAATCCTCCGCGCCCGCATCAATCAATTCGAGCGCGAGGTCGTCCGGGTTCTTGATATGTTCGAGCGTGATGACGCCCCGTTTCTCGAACATCCACGCCACTGCGTTCGCCGTCGCGAGGTTGCCGCCGCCGCGCGTGAACAAGTGTCGCACTTCGGATGCCGCGCGATTGCGATTGTCGGTCAGGATTTGCACGAGCAATGCCGCGCCGCCGGGTCCGTACCCTTCGTACATCACGTCTTCGAGTTGTCCGCCTTCCGCTAACTCGCCGGTGCCGCGCTTGATCGCGCGCTCGATGTTTTCCTTCGGCATGTTCGATGCGCGCGCCTTGTCCACCGCGAGACGTAACGTAAAATTCGCGTTGGGGTCGCCACCGCCTTCACGCGCGGCGAGCGAAATTTCGCGTCCAAGCCGGGTAAAGATCGCGCCTTTCTTGACGTCGGCGACGCCCTTTTTCCGTTTGATCTGCGCCCATTTAGAATGTCCAGACATTGACGTCCTCCCATCATTGACGAGTTCAATCGCATTATACCACGCGATTTTGAAATTCAAAAATAGTACGCGTTCAACATCCATATCAACTGGCGCATCGTGCCACGCGTCCGTCTGATCGTTTGGATTTGGGTTTTTGAAATTCTAAATCGAAAATCATAAATTCACTTGCCGCGGTTTGACGCGAAGTTTTTCCGCTTCGATGATGCCTTGAATCGCATCCGCCGTTTCATCGAGCGCGTCGTCTTCGTTCACAATCGCATAGTCGAACTTGTCTACTTCGTTCATTTCGAGTCGCGCGGCGTGCAGACGAATCTGCAAGTACTCTTCTGGCTCGGTGCGCCGCGAACGCAGGCGCCGTTCCAACACTTGCATCGAAGGCGGCAGTAGGAAAATGAACACGGCATCGGGCACGATCTTACGCACCGTGGACGCGCCCTGCACGTCAATTCGCATGATCACGTCCTCGCCGCGCGTGAGCGCCGCGCGCACTTCTTGCTTGGAATTGCCGTACTCGTGCCCGTACACGACCGCGTGTTCGAGAAACTCATCGCGCGCGCGCATCTCGGCGAATTGTTCTTTCGTGATAAAGTGATAGTCCGTGCCGTCCACTTCGTTCTCGCGTTTGGGTCGCGTGGTGCACGTGACGAGAAAGTGAAACGGATAGTTCAGCTCGCGCATTCGTTTCAGCGCCGCGTCTTTGCCGACCCCCGATGGACCCGACACGACGATCAACAACGCCGGTTGCTGCAAGGATGGGATCGTCAATGTTTCAGAATCAGACATGACTTGCTTTCCTTCGCGGCGGCGCGCCCAGCCGCGTGATTTTTTCCGCGTGACCCAGGTTCTTTGTAATGTTCGCCGAATCCACGAGCACTGGCGCGTGCGTCACGACGAGTTGGTAGTTTACATCGCGATGCGCGGTGACGATGACGACAACATCACTCGCGCGCAGCGTCTGACGCGTCAGCGGCGCCGAGCGCAAGGTCACGCGTTCGCGATAAAACACATCGTCGCCGACATGAAACTCTGGAACATACGGATCGTGATAGTTCACCTTGGCGCCGCGTTCGAGCAAAATCTCGATGACGCGTTCGGCTGGCGAGTTGCGCGCGTCGTCCACGTTCGATTTGAACGCGACGCCGAGCACGAGCACGTTCGCGCCATGCAACGTCTTGCCGCGATCACTCAACGCGTCGCTCACAAGTTTCACAACGTGGTACGGCATCCCCGCGTTAATGTCCGCCGCCAGTTCGATAAAACGCGTAAAGAAATCGTACTCGCGCGCCTTCCACGAAAGATAGTACGGGTCAACCGGAATGCAGTGGCCACCCACTCCAGCTCCCGGATAGAACGGCATAAACCCAAACGGTTTCGTCTTCGCCGCGTCAATCACTTCCCAGATATCAATATCCATCCGCTCGCTCAAGTGCGCCAGCTCGTTGACGAGCGCGATGTTGACCGACCGAAAAATATTTTCGAGCAGTTTGCTCATCTCCGCCGCGCGCGGCGACGAAACGACGTGTACCGCCGGCGTGAGATGCACGAGCAACGCCTTCGCTAACTCGGTGCAGCGCGGCGTGAGACCGCCGAGCACCTTGGGCGTGTTCTTGACGTTCCAACCCGCGCTATTCGTCGCGCCGGGATCAATCCGCTCCGGCGAAAAGGCGAGATGAAAATCCACACCGGCTTTGAGTCCACTCGTTTCGAGAATCGGCAAGCAGACTTCTTCCGTTGTCCCAGGGTACGTCGTGCTCTGCAAGATCACCAGTTGCCCGCGTTGCAAGCGCGGCGCGATGCCTTCGGTCGCCGCAATCACTGGTTTGAGATCGGGCGCTTTCATCTTGTCGAACGGCGTGGGCACACAAATAAAAATCACGTCCGCATCGCTCAACAAAGCGTAATCAGTGGTCGCGGCAAATTTCTTTTTCGCGATCACGCGCAACAAGTCATCGGTCGGCACATCGGGAATGTAACTCACCCCCTTTGCCAGACTCGCGATTTTGCGCGCGTCAATATCTACCCCCACCACCGGAAAACCTTCGCGCGCGAATTGAACCGCGAGCGGCAAACCCACATAACCCAACCCAATCACCGCGACGTGCGCTTGACGTTTACCGATTTTTGTTTTGAGATTCAACATCGCCTCCACATAGATAGGAATAAGCAATAGTGCAACGTGTGGGTCAAACGACCAAGGAGCGTTCGAGCCGCCACAATGCGACCAGCGCGATAAGCGCGACCAGCGCCGCGACGATGTACGCCTGCATCACATCGGCTTGTGAAACGAACAGCGCGAGCAAACCCAGGATCGCCGCCAGCGCGTAACACGTCAGCACCGCACGCCGCGTCGTCAGACCCAGCTTGACAAGCCGATGCGACAAGTGATCTTTACCACCGACGTAGAACGGCACGCGTCGCCGCATCCGCGATAAGGTGATGAGCGTCGTGTCGAAAATCGGCAAACCGAGCACAAACACCGGCACCATCCAGGTCACGAGGTCTACATTGTTTGGAAAACGTAACTTGATGCCAACTGCCGCGAGCACAAAGCCGATGAACAACGATCCCGCATCGCCCATGAAAATGGAGGCGGGATTGAAATTGTACAGCAAGAAACCGAGCGACGCGCCGAGCAACGCGGCGGCGAGACTCCCGACCAGGATTTGTCCATTCCACGCGGCAAGGAGCAGAAAAAAAAGCGCCGCGATTGCCGCCACGCCGCTCGATAGACCATCCATATTGTCCAGAAAATTGATCGCGTTCGTGATGCCCACGACCCAGAGTACCGTGACCGCCGCGTTCAACACCGGTTGATGCAGGAACTCGACGGTCAACCCGGTCATCACCAAAATGAGCGCGCCGAGAATTTGTCCGATCAGCTTGACGAACGGATGGAGCGTCGCGCGATCATCCCACACGCCGAGCAACGACACCCAGGTTGCGCCGACGAGAATGCCGATCATTTGCGAAATGTAAAACCGGTCGGCGAACAATATCACCGCGAGAATGAACGCGGCGTACATCGCGATGCCACCCAGCATCGGAATGCGCTTGGTCGAAAAGCGGTTCGCTTTTGGCGCGTTGATGATGCCGACACGCAACGCGATCTGCCGCGCGATGGGCGTCGCGGCAATCGCAAAAACGAGCGCGGTGGCAAATATCAAAAGCAAGTTCGTCATGGTTCGGATTGGGATGACGACGGGTCGTCGCTATTTTTTCGCTTGATCTTTTAACAACTGGATGTACGCCTGCAATGCCGGACGATCATTCTCCGGCGCGAGCGCCACGGCGGCTTGCGCGGCGCGCATCGCCTCGTCGAATTGACGCGCCTTGTGCGCGTTGAGCACGGCTTGCGCGTTCTGCCAAAACGATTTTTCGTTTTCCGGCGCGAGCGCCACGGCGGCGACGAGCGCGCTCTGCGCGTCATCCATCTTACCTAACTGCAAATTCAACAGCGCCAGGTTTTTCTGCGCGTCGTACTCGGTCGGCGCGAGACGCGCGACGATGGCGTACTCGGGCACGGCAAACTGCGGCTGACCGCGCGCGCGCCACATCGCCGCGAGATCGCGATGCGGCTTGGGGTCGTTCGGCGCTTTTTGCGCGTTCTGAATCGCGGTCTGGAGATTTTGCAACTGCCGCAAAAATTCTTGTAGGCGCGCATAGTCCGGATTGCTCGGCGCGTACAATTCCATCATGCGTTGCATCGCCTTCACCGCCGGTTCGATCTGTCCGTTTTGCGATAGGAAATTTACCAAGGCGAGATGCGCGTTGATTTCGTTCGGCGCGGTCTGGACGGCTTGCTCCAACTCTTGGCGCGCGCGGTCGAGTTGCCCGTTTCCTTCGTACAACTCGGCGAGCACGAGTCGCGCGGCGAGGTTCGGACTCTTGGCGAGCACGGCGCGGTACGCCTCGACGGTGCGCGACATGAACTCGGGTCGCGCGAGGACGGTGAACGGATCGGGCAACGGCGCGCCGGTTGGATCGGACAAAGCCGTTACATCACGCGCGAGCGCCTGCAAGTAGAAATCAATCGCCTTGTTCAAATCGCCCGTGATGCGATAGTACTCGCCCCAGTACAGATACGTTTGCGCGAACGTCGTGTCGAGCGAGAGTGAAATATCGAGTTGCTCGCGCATCTTGGGCAAATCGTTCGCGAGCATGTACGTGAGCGCCCACTCGTTCCGCAGATGCGCCGCGTTCGGCGACAAGCGCGTGGCATCGCCGTAATAGCCGATGGATTTTTGGATGCGCGCGGTTTTTTCCGCCGGCGCCTCCGTCAACGTCGTGGTCAAGCGGAACAAGCGCGCGAGATTCGCCGAGTGATCGGTGTTGAGCGGATTCATCTGGCGCGCGAGTTCGAGCGTGCGTTGACTCGCGGTCAGCAGTGATGTGCGTTGCGCCGAGTCGTTGATCGCGCGCGCGCCTTCGAGATACGCGCGCCCCAGGAACAGCGCGTAGAAATCCTGGGTCGGCTGCAGATCGAACGCGCGTTGGTACGCGGTGATGCTGCGATCCCACGCGCCCGCCGCGTCATAGTTCGTGCCGGCTTTGTAATAAATGTCCGCCTGCACGCCGGCAAAATTCGTCGTGTAGATCAATCCGCCGACCACGAGAATCAGCAACGGCGTGGCGACCATATTCGCCGGCTGAAAGCGCGCGACTGCCTCGCCGCGCGCGGATGCCGCGAGCGCAAATCCCAGGACGCCGACCGCGAGCAGGAACGCGATATAGTACAGACCCAGGGCGTTGATAAACATCTCGGTCTGATCGCCCGGTTGCGTGAGCCAACGCAGTTGCAACAACACGTACCACACCCACGCGGTAAACGAGAGCACCGCGTACAACGCAATCGAAAGTGTCCACGCGTCGCGCGTGACGCCGCTACGCGGCATTTCCGCGCTCAAGCCGACGATACCCAGGATGATCCAGGTCAGCAAAAACAACAACAATACCCCGAATGTTTGCTCTGTACCTTTGTAAAGCAAGGCGCGCTCCAATGCGCCGAACGCGCTCGGCGAGCCAGCTTGATTCGTCACAAAGCAAAACGCGAGCGTCAACATTACGAGTGTCGCCGCCGCCGTCCAACCCAGCACTGGCGCGGGCGACATCTCCGCCTCGCGGCGCGCTGGCTCGACCGGTCGCGCAGTGGAACGCCGTTTGCGACGACGCGCATCCTTCGGCGACTCTTCCGGCTCGACGCGCGCCGATTCCGGCGCGGGGCTTGGGCGCGTCTCGTCGCTCAGGCGATTCATGCCAATGAGCACGAGCAACGCGGCGTAGAACCAAAAGTAGGTGCGCGTCGCGACGATTGCGATTCCAAAGTGAATTTCAAAAAAGTGCGCGATGAGCGCGGCGAGCAGTGCGGAGAGCAACAACGCGCGTTCGCCTTCGATCCGCGCGAAATCGCGCGCACGCAACGCGTCGAGGACGAGAAACACGAGCAACCCGACAACCATCCCGGCGGGTAAGGCAACGCCGATGTAATTCCAGCCGCGCCACGCGCCGACGACGAGCGCGGCGAGAGACCCACCGATGAGCCACAGCGCGACGAACGCGTTGCGCTGATCGGACGATTGAATAAATCCCAGCCACTTGAGCCCAAAGTAAAAAACCGAAATGAACAAGAGAATGTACGCGCCGAATCCCAACAAGCCGGTCGTCACGAGCGCGTCGAAGGTTTCATTGTGCGAACGGTCGGGCGACGCATTGCGCGCTTCGGTGCGTCCCAGTTCCGGCGGATAGAACGGATTGAACGCGACGTACATCGCTTCGGGACCATACCCGACGAGCGGACGAATCACGTTGATCGCGTCGTCGCCAGACAGCGGCGACCAGAGTGGCGCGTGCGGGACAACGAGTTGCAACGCGCCTTCCCAGATCAACTCGCGGACGCGTCCAGTCGAACCAGGTTCGGCATCAAAGACCTGTCCCAGGCGACCCAGGTACGGCACTTGCTTGAGCGGCGCGAGCGGCGTATTCGGCAAATTGAAGAGGACGAGAAACGCGACCGCCAAGATCGCCATGCCAATCGCGCCGAGCATCACCTTGCGCGCGCCGCGCGCGAGCGCGTAGATCACGATGAACGCAAACAGACCGCCCGCCAAACCCAGCCAGGGTCCGCGGCTTTGGCTAAAGAAAATCGCGACCGCTTGCGCCGCGAGAATCAACGTAAACGAGGCGAGCACGAGCCAATCGCGCAGCGGTGTTCGCGTAAGCCACGCGACGATCAACGCGACGACGAGTAGGGCAATCGCGAATATCGTGCCCGCCATAAAATTAAACAGCCACAACGTCATCAACGCCGCGAGCGCGAGCGCCGCTGCCGCGACAATGGGCACGCGTGGCAAGGTATCCGCGCTGACCCGCGCGAGCGATTGCATCCAACGCGCGAGCGCGAGCGGCACCGCCATGATCAAGTACGCCGCGACGAAAATCGAGTTGCCCATATTCGCCGCGATGCGGACGGTGGTATCGCCGCCCCAGGGCAACGGATCCATTTCAAAGTGTTGGAGCAAACCGTAGAACGCGACCGGGAAACTGGTCAGAACGACGACGTTGAGTGCGCGGTCCAATTGCGCGCGCGTGCGGAGCGATGTGACCGTCATCAGGAAAATCACGATGTACGAGAACATCGAGTACGCGCCCTGCAAGCGTTGATACGAACCCCAGAAACTCACACTCGGCGCGACAGAGAACAGCGTCGAAATGAGATAGACGATGACCACCGCCAGCGTCGGCAACAAGAGCGGATTTTCGCGCGTCCATTCGAGGATACTCGCGCGCAGCGGCGCGCGCAGAAAACCGGTCTCGACGCGCTTGATCACCCACGCGGCAACCATGATGAGTGCGAGTGAACGGACCAGCCCCGCCTTGTCCGGCTCGAACACGCGACTGGAGTAGATGTCAAAATAAATCGGCGCGACGATGAGCGCGGCGAGCCAGCCGGCTTCGAGCAGTTTGTCGCAAAAGTTGGAGAGGCGTGTAAGCATTGGGTATACTTTACCTTAAATGGGAGCGCACAAAAGTGAGTAGAGCATGTCTCGGTCCGATGTAACTCTTCGGAGCGATGGCGCCATTGTAGCATAATCATCGCGCGGCGACAAGTTATGTGGATTTGCATTCATGGCTTTTCAAATTCCCTCCCCTGTCTTTGACGGGGGAGGGTGAGGGAGGGGGTTGGAATCCATCTTGGGTTTTCACATCACTCGCGGTATAATCACGCGCAAATTCCCATGCAAGGAAACTCAAATGAACAAGTTGCTAGCGAAATATCCGGTCGTGATTGAAATTCCCGTGGCGTGGGGCGACATGGACGCGCTGGGTCACGTGAATAACACTATTTATCTTCGCTACTTTGAAAGCGCGCGCATCGCGTATTTTCAAAAACTGGGATTCTTTGGCGTGAACGCGCAATCGAACGTCGGACCGATCCTGGGTTCGGTGCAATGCAAGTTCAAAATGCCGCTGACCTATCCCGATATCGTTTCGGTTGGCACACGCATCACCCACATCGAAGAAGATCGTTTTGTGATGGAGCATTGCATCGTGAGCCACCAGGCACACCGCATCGCGGCGGAGGGCGAAGGCGTCATCGTCGCGTATAATTATCGCGAAAAGAAAAAAACCCGGTTGCCCGATGATTTGAAACAACGCATCCACGACTTGGAAGCAACGGTCAGCGGGAGTGCATGAACGAGACCTGCGAGGTCTTGCAGACCTCGCAGGTCTGCACAAAGGAAATCAAAAAATGAAACGTCTAGAGACAGACATTCTCGTCATTGGCGGCGGCGCGACCGGGACGGGCATCGCGTGGGACGCGGCGTTGCGCGGCTTTCGCGTCGTCCTCGTCGAGAAACGCGACCTGACGCACGGCACCACCGGACGCTATCACGGCTTGCTCCACAGCGGCGGTCGCTACGTCGTCAAAGACCCGCAGAGCGCGGTCGAGTGCATTCAAGAAAATCGTACCTTGCGAAAAACGCACGCGCACTGCATCGAAGACACGAGCGGATTTTTCGTCGTGACACCGGCGGACGAAGGAGAGTACCCGGACAAGTTCGTCGCGGCGTGTCAACAAACCGGCGTGCCGTGCGAAGAAATTTCGGTGGACGCCGCGCGCAAACGCGAGCCGCTGATGAATCCGCGCGCAAGTCGAGTTTTCCAGGTGCCCGATGGTTCGGCAGATAGTTTTCAAGCGACACACTCGACCGCGCAAGCCGCGCAACAAGCCGGCGCGCGCATCCTCACGTACCACGAAGTTTTACAACTGCTCGTCGAAACAAATCGCGTCGTCGGCGCGCGTGTGCGCGATGTGATGCACGACGAGGACGTCGAGATTCGCGCGGCGATGACGCTCAACGCGTCCGGTGCGTGGGCGGGCTTGATCGCGCAGACGGCGGGACTGCGCGTGGACGTGATTCCCGGCAAGGGCGTGATGCTCGCGATGAATCATCGGCTCATCAACACCGTCCTCAATCGCTGCAAGATGCCGGACGACGGCGACATCATCGTGCCGATTCACACCGTCGCGGTGATCGGCACGACCGACGAACGCGTGCCGCATCCGGAAAATTTGAGCATCGAACCCTGGGAAGTCGAACTGTTGTTGAATGAAGGCGACAAACTGATTCCTGGGATCAGCCGCGCGCGCGTCGTGCGCGCGTGGGCGGGCGTGCGTCCACTCTACCAAGAACATTTCACCGGCGCGAGCCGCGACGCGACGCGCGGCTTGACTCTGCTCGATCACCAAGCGCGCGATGGGATGTCTGGTCTGCTCACGATCATCGGAGGCAAGTGGACGACGTTCCGCTTGATGGCGGAAATCACGCTGAACAAGGTGTGCGAGCAACTCGGCACGCGCAAGCCGTGCATCACCGCGACGACGCCGGTGCCCGGCGCGGAACACGGGCACTATTGGCTCGGTCATCGCCTCGCCGAAGTTGAAGAGAACCATTTGCAAAGTGAACTCGTGTGCGAATGCGAACTCGTCACACGCGCGATGCTCGAAAATGCCGCGCGCAACAATCCGACATTCACGCTCGACGACTTGCGGCGCGATCTACGACTAGGCATGGGTCCGTGCCAGGGCGGATTCTGCACGTACCGCGCGGCGGGGATTGTCCACGAGTTGACAGTCAACAGTCAACAGTTAACAGTCAATAGTGAACAAGCAAACGTTTGGAACGTCGCGAATTTGCAATCACCTTCGCGCAATCAATCTCCAAATTCCAACCTCCAACCTCCAACCTCCAATCCCAATCTTTTGCTCCGCGATTTTCTCCAGGAACGCTGGAAAGGTCTCACGCCGATTTTGTGGGGACGCCAGTTGAAGCAAGAACGCTTGGATGAGTTGATCTATCTCGCGCTGATGAACGCGGACCATTTGCCGGACGAAAATCTATCTAGTCCAATGAGCGATTTTTACACGCAGACCGGCGCAGCCGAGGTGAAACATGACTGAGGTCGTCATCATCGGCGCAGGACTCGCGGGACTCGTCACCGCGTATCACGCCGCGAAAAATGGCGCGCGCGTCAAGATCGTCGCCAAGGGCTGGGGCGCAACACATTGGAGCGCGGGAACGATTGACGCACTCGGTTATTATCCCGACGAAAAATCACCGGCGCAAAACGTATTCGATTCACTCGACGCGTTGACGCACGCCGAACCGAATCATCCGTACGCACTGATTGACCGCCGCGCGATTGCCGACGCGTTCGCGCAATTCGCCGCGCTCACGCGCGAGATCGGTTTGCCGTACGAAGGCAACGCGACGAAAAATTTGTGGTTGCCTTCGCCGGTTGGCGCGGCGCGTCCGGCATTCATCGCTCCGCGCGCGCAGCTCACCGGCGATTTGAGTCGCCAACAACCAATGCTCATCGTCGGCTTGCGCGGGATGCGCGATTTTTATCCGGAACTGATCGCGGAGAATTTGAGTAAGCAAGGACACGCCGCGCGCGCGGCGTTTCTACCGCTCGACACCATCACCGCACGGCACGACAGCAACACGGTGCAACTTGCATCCACTCTCGACGATACGGCGACGCGCGCGAAACTGGGTGGCGCGCTCAAACAACTTGTCCGCGCAGGCGAACGCATCGGCTTGCCGGCGATTCTCGGCATGAACGTACACGACGACGTGATAGGAGATTTGCGAGACGCGACCGGCGCGGACATTTTCGAGATTCCAACCTTGCCGCCGAGCGTGCCAGGCATTCGCCTGAACACCGCGTTGAATCAGCACTTGCAAAAGCTGGGTGTGCGCGTGGATGTGAATATGCAAGTGACCGCGTTCCACGCAGAGAACGGGCGCATCCAGTACGTCGAAAGCGAGACGAGCGGTCGTCCGCTCAAACATCGCGGCGACGTGTTCGTGCTCGCGACCGGCGGGATTCTCGGCGGGGGCGTCAACAGCGATCACACCGGCAAAACCTGGGAGGTCGTTTTCGGATTGCCGCTCGCCGCGCCTGCACAGCGCACCGATTGGTTTCGCACGCGCTTTATTGATTCGCAAGGACATCCGGTCTTTCGCACCGGCGTCCGCGTCAATCGCGATTTTCAACCGGTGGACGCAAACGGCGCGCGCGTGTTTGAGAATCTGTACGCGGCGGGCGGCATTCTCGCGCACGCCGACGCGATCCGCGAACGCAGTCTCGAAGGCATTGCGATTGCGACCGGCACGGCAGTCGGCAAAGCGACCGCCGACCGCTGACCACCGACCGCCGCAATTCACATTTAACTTTTCATTTTAAACTTGGAGCTTGTATGCATACCCAATCCTGGCATTCCGTCAGCACGACGCTCGACGAATGTATCAAGTGCAACATCTGCACATCGTACTGCCCGGTCGCGGCAGTCACGGATAAATTTCCCGGACCCAAGTACGTGGGTCCGCAAGCACAACGATTTCGCGCGAGCGTCCAAACGCACTCGCCCGATCACTCGGTAGATTATTGTTCCGCATGCCGCGTCTGCAACGAAGTGTGTCCGACCGGTGTTCGCATCGCCGAGATCAACGCGCGCGCCAAAGCGCAGATCGTCGCCGAGCGCGGCATCCCACTCCGCAACTGGTTTTTCGGACGCAACGAAATCCTGGGTCGCATCGGCAACCTCGCGCCGCAGATCGCCAACCTGGGATTTCACAATCCGTTCAGCCGGTTTATGGCGGAAAAAATCATGGGCGTCGCGCGCCACGCGCCGATTCCGCACTGGGCGACCGGCGGTAGTTTCACAACCTGGTTTCGGCGCACACAAAGCGCGCGATTGAAATCGGACAAGAAGGTCGTGTACTTTCATGGTTGCTCGACGAATTATTACGAACCCGCCGTCGGGCAAGCCGCGGTGATGGTGCTCGAACGCAACGGGTTCGAAGTGATCGTGCCCCCGCAAAATTGTTGCGGCTTGCCGATGCTGAACAATGGCGAATTTCCCGCCGCGAAAAATCTGTACCAAAACAATCTCACCAAACTTCTGCCGTTCGCGGACAAGGGCTATCCGATTGTCGGCACGAGCACGAGTTGCGTTCTGGTGTTGCGCGAAGAAGCGTCCGAAATGCTCGACCTCGAAAACGACCACACACAGCGTTTCAAAAACGCGGTCTGGGACATGTCAGAATTTTTGCGCGACCTGCACGACCGCGGTGAACTCGACACCGAGTTTCGCGATTTGCAAATGGTTCTGCCGTACCACGTCTCGTGCCAAGTGCGCGCGCATCGCATGGGCAGACCGTCACTCGACGTGATGACGTTGATCCCAGGTCTCGACGTGCGCGAGGGCGACGCGAAATGTTGTGGACTCGCCGGGACGTATGGGTACAAAGCGGAAAAGTACGATATCGCGATGAAGGTTGGACAAGAGGCGTTTCGTTTTGTAGACGCGCAAGCCGGCGCGTCGTTCGTCACCGCCGATTCCGAAATCTGCCGCTGGCAATTGCAACATGGCACGCAAAAAAAGGGACGCGCGCCAGTCGAAATTCTCGCAGCGGCGTACGGTTTGTTCGATTTGGAAAAACGCCAGTTGAAAAATCCGTAGGGAACGCTCACCGTAGCGTTCCCAAAACGGTGCTGATATACACAAAACACCCCACGCGTGAATGGGGTGTTTTCTTGTTGCAAAAATCAAGTGTTCTACGAATGGCGGGTGCATAGGAAAAAGAAGTATAACAGAGGCAGAAGAGAGCGATTCCAAAGGAGAACAAAATGGTAAGCGAAATCCTGTTCCTCACGACGTTGTTTGTCACACGTCTAGTTCTCCCCATCGTCGCGATGCTCGCGCTCGGCGCGCTGGTTGAGCGCAAACTCAACCTTGCGAAAGTTCTCAAACCTTCGCAAGGATCAAACGATGGAGGTGTGGGATGGAAGCGATGATCGAAACCTTTATCGAATGGCTCGGCTTGATTGGCATGTTCGCGCTGCGACTCGGCATCCCAATTGCGCTAACCATTTTGGTGGGGCGCTGGCTTGAAAAGAAAATGCGCCCACCCGAAGAAAACGGCACGCGCAAAAATGAGATGGAACGCCGCACGCCAACTAAAGTGATCCGTCTGCATTGCTGGGATTTCAAACACTGCGATTCGACCACCCGCGCGAAATGCGCGGCGACGAAACATCCCGACCTGCCCTGCTGGCTCGCGCTGCAAGCCGACGGACACAAAGTGCGCGAAGATTGTTTTTCCTGCGCGCTCTACAAGCCACAAACCAAAGTTGCATAATCATTCGAACGAACTGATCCCTCGGAGGTACCCCATGAGTCTCACTCGACGTGATTTTTTGAAAGCGTGCGGCGCGGGCGCGGCGATGTTGACCGTCGGCGCGAATGTCGCGCCGCAAGTGCTGACCGGCAATGCCAAGACCGTGCCCGTGTATCCTCAAGCCGGCAATGGCATTCTGATTGATGCATCCCGGTGCGTCGGGTGCCGCAGTTGCCAGAACGCGTGCAAGGTCGCGAACAATCTGCCGACGAATGAAACGCCGGTCGGTCTCTCGGCAACGACGCTGACGTTCGTCGAGATGAAGAACATCTCCCAGGATCCCAAGAAACCGGTCATCAAGCCGGTCAAGATGCAATGTATGCACTGCGAAGAACCGTCGTGCGCATCGGTGTGCCCGGTCGGCGCGTTCGAAAAGACGCCGAGCGGCGCGGTCCAGTACGATGCCGACAAGTGCATCGGTTGTCGCTACTGCATGATGGCGTGTCCGTTTGGCGCGCCGAAATACAACTGGGATTCCGCCAGCCCCAAGATCAACAAGTGCTCGCAAAGTTGTATGGCGGATGGCAAACGCAACACCCCGGCGTGCGTGCAAGCATGTCCCAGCCGCGCGCTCTACTATGGACCGCGTGACGAGTTGCTGACGATTGCGCGCGATCGCATCGCGCAAGCGCCGGACAAGTACGTGCACCACATCTACGGCGAGCATGAAGTCGGCGGGACCGCGATGCTGTACCTGAGCGCGACGCCGTTCGAGCAACTCGGTTTCCGGATGGATTTGCCGCACGAAGCCAAACCGAACTATACCTGGAACGTCCAATCGAAAATTCCTGCCGTGTTTGCGTCCGCGTTGGCATTATTGAGCGGCATCGCTTGGTGGACGCATCGCCATGAAGCCGGCAAGTTGACCGAAGCGCCCGTCCGCGTGACGAATAAGTAAGGGCGTTCAATTGAACGCCCCTATCGGAAACACTATTCAAACGAATCGGGAGAAATAATCATGTTTACGACCACTACGAAAACTCAAAGCCGAATTGCCCTTCGCAACATCCTGCTCGTCTTGGCTGGCGTGATCGCGCTCGCGATTGCCGGCGTCGTCATCTACACATTGGCGACGAATCAGTTCATTGATCTGTTCTTGTGGTTCCGCGACGCGGCAGTGCTCGCGTACCTGTTCGTCTTTCGCGTCGGTTTGCCGATCGCGTTGTTGCTCGGACTCGGCATGTGGGTCGAACGCAAAATGAATCCCGATGCCGCGCGTGATAGCAAACCACTCAGCGAGCGCTACCCGGTCCTAAAGCGCATCCAGGTGCCGAGCATCCCGGCAAGGACGGTGTTGGCGGTGACGTTCATCGCCATATTGTGGATCGTCGCGATTGGCATCGCAGTGGCACGTTTTTTCTTCGGGATCGGTTATACGACGAACCTCAGCAACGAGTTTCCCTGGGGACTCTGGATCGGGTTCGACGTGGTGAGCGGTGTGGCGCTGGCGGCGGGTGGATTCGTTATGGCTGGCACGGTGCACGTGTTCAACCTGAAAGCGTACAATCCCATCGTCCGCCCTGCGATCTTGACCGCGCTGCTCGGCTACTTGCTTGTCATCGTCGGCTTACTCTTCGACCTGGGTCGCTGGTACAATATCTGGCATGTGTTCTACATGTGGAACATCCACTCGCCGATGCTCGAAGTCGCGTGGTGCGTGATTCTCTACACGACCGTGCTCGTCCTCGAGTTCAGTCCGATGATCTTTGAACGCTTCCAATTGAAATGGCCCCTCAAGGTGGTACGCGCGATCACACTGCCACTCGTGATCCTGGGCATGTGTCTCTCGACGTTGCACCAATCGTCGCTCGGCAGTCTGTTCCTGATCGTGCCGGAAAAAATCAATCCGCTGTGGTACTCGCCGTTGATGCCCGTGTTCTTCTTCATCAGCGCGGTTGCGGTCGGCTTGGGTATGACGATTGTCGAATCGAATTTGAGTGCGCGCGCGTTCGGTCGCGAATTGGAAAGCAACCTGCTCAAGGGTCTGGGACGCGCGGCGGCGGTCGTGCTCGGCATTTACCTCATCGCCAAGATCGCGGATTTGACGATGCGCGGCGCATGGTCGGCGCTCACCATTTCGGGATTCCACACCACGCTCTACGGAATCGAAATGATCCTGGGTGTCATTGTGCCAATGGTCGTGCTCGCCACAAAACGGGGTCGCGAAAATCCGCGTGTGGTGTTTGCCTCCGGCGGTTTGATCGTCGGCGGCGTGATCCTGAATCGCTTGAATACGTCGCTCCTGGGTTGGTGGGCGTATGCGAACGGCGGCGCGACCTACGTCCCAGCGTGGAGTGAAATCTGGATTACGGTCTCGATCGTGAGTTTGGGTGTGGTCGCCTTCGCACTCGCGGCAAAATTCCTGCCGCTCTTTACTGACGAACACGAACACGCCAAAGTATAGTACGCGGCACGAGACCCGAAGGATTTTCGCGCAAGCGACCCTTCGGGTCTCCTCCACCAAGTATCCGACAGGGGACGCGAATGAAAAATGATCCGCGTGCCCTGTTGGTATCTTGGGATCGGAACAAGGTTACTCAAACCCCCACCCCAGCACTCCCCCGTTCGACAAACTGCGCCGAACAGGGGAGGGAGTTGTTTCCTCTCCTGCCAGCGGTTTCTGCTAACGGGGGAGGGTTAGGGTGGGGATGGATTCCCTCTCCTGCGTTGAACTATTGAAAAACCGTGTGGGTCGGAATAGGTTTGACTTTTAAGGATTTACACAGTACAGTAATTGCAAAACGAAGATGAACGACAGATCAACTGAAACTGAAACTTCCCTCGTCAAACGAATCCTGGAATTCAGCGCGAGCATCGGGTTGAGCACCAAGATCGGCATCTTGGTTGTCATCGGCACCTTTTCGATGATCGGTCTCTTTGCGTACCTCGGCACGGCGGCGTTGAGCGACAACACCCAACGCAACCTGCAAGAGCGCGTCGTCCTCGCGCAAATGTCCGCGAGCTACGTGGACGCGTTGCTCGATCACATTGAAAACGTCCTTACGTATACCGCTTCCGAAGATTATTGGTCCGACACCGCTCGCGCCAACGTGTACCTCGACCAGGCGTACCAACGTTTGAATTTTGTCGCGTCGCACGTCTTCCTCGTGGACACCAAAGGTCACGTCTTGGCATCCAAGCCGGAGAGCAACGCCAAAATTTCGTTCGGCGATTTTCCGCCGGTCATGACCGCGCTCAACGGCACACCCTTTTCCGTCGCGCACGTCGCGCAATCCGCCAACGGACAGCCGCCATTCATCGTCGCCGCGTCGCCGATTCGCAACGCGTCGAACAAAGTGAGCGGCGCGCTCGTCATCGCGCTGAATTTTTCCGGCGCGAAAATTCGCGCGTTCACGCACCCGATCGGTTTGGGTGAATCCGGCTACATGGATCTGGTGGATTTGAGCGGACGCATTTTGGCGAGCACGCGCGAAGGTCGCGTGGACGGCGATAGCGATCACGGTTTCAGTTTGATGGGGATGATTCGCGATCATCGTCCCTCGGTTTCGGCGTGCCACGATTGCCACACGCAATCCACCGCGAATGCCGGACCCCGCGCCGAGGTGCTCGCCTTCGCGCCGCTCGAACGCGCGCAGTGGGGCATGACCGTGCGCCAGAGTGAAGAAGAAGTGTTCAGCTCGACGCGCACCCTGCAGATGCGCATCTTTGCCTTGCTCGTCGTGATGTTGGTCGGCGCGCTCGCGATGGCGTACTTGACGACGCGCAGCGTCATTCGCCCAGTGCAAGCACTGACCGCCGCGACGCGGCGCATCACCGCCGGCGATTTGAACTCGCCGCTTAAAACCTTCGGGCATGACGAGGTTGGCGTGCTGGCGCGCGCGTTCGACGAGATGCGCGTGCGTTTGCGCCACTCGCACGAAGAAATCCAAGCGTGGAATCGCGAGCTGGACGCGCGCGTGCAAGAACGCACCGCGGCGTACGAAGCGGCGGCGCGCGAAAATCGGCGGCTCTACGCGGAACTGCAACACAAGGAACACTTGCGCGGCGAGTTACTGCATCGCGTCATTTCCGCGCAAGAAGACGAACGCAAACGCATCGCGCGCGAACTGCACGACGAAACGAGCCAGGGTCTTTCGGCGTTGATGGTCGGCATGGATACGATTCCGATGGCGCTCGCACAGGACGCGCAAAAAGCGAACGTGTATCTCAAGCGCACCAAATCCATCGCCGAAGGATTGTTGAAAAACATTCACCGCATCATCGCCGATCTGCGCCCCACACTGCTCGACGATTTGGGTTTGGTGCCGGCAATCGGCTGGTACGGCGAACAACGCTTGGAGCCGCTCGGCATTCAAGTCTGCATCGAAGAAGTGGGACAGCCGGCGCGTTTGCCGCCGGTCGTGGAGACGTCGTTCTTTCGCATCGCGCAAGAGGCGCTCACGAACATCGCGCGCCACGCCCAGGCAACGCGGGTTCGGGTGCGCGTGAAACACGAACGCGGCTGGGTCACGCTCACCATTTGCGATAACGGGCGCGGGTTCGATCCAAGCAACCTGGACGTTTCCAATTCGCCGGGCTTGGGGCTGGGACTGCGCGGGATGCAGGAACGCGCGGAAATTTTGGGTGGAACGTTCGAACTGCAAACCACGCCCGGCGAAGGCACCTTGATTTTCGTACGCGTGCCTGCGCCGATGGAGGAGGCAATCCATGTCGAAAATTCGCGTGCTGATGGCGGATGATCACGCAATCCTGCGCGAGGGCTTGCGCGCGTTGCTGAGTTACTATAACGATATCGAGGTCGTCGGCGAGGCGGAAGACGGCGCGCAAGCAATTGCGCGCGTGAACGAATTGTCGCCGGATGTCGTGCTGATGGACATTGCGATGCCGGGGATGAATGGCGTCGAAGCGACGCGCATCATCCGCCAGCGCCATCCCGAGACGCGCGTGCTCGTGCTCACGCAACACGAAGATCGGCAGTACGTGCTGCCGTTGCTCCAAGCCGGCGCATCGGGGTACGTCTCCAAGCGCGCGCTCGGCAACGATTTGATCGGCGCGTTACGCGTCGTCGCGCGCGGCGAAACGTTTTTGTATCCCTCGGCGGCAACCGCGGTCGTCGAAGAATTGCGGCATCAAGAAGGCAATGGCTCCGTGACGGAATCCATCACGCCGCGCGAGTTGGAAATTTTGCAACACATCGTGCTCGGCGAAACCAATTCGCAAATCGCGTCCGCGCTTTCGATCAGCGTCAAAACCGTCGAGTGGCATCGCGCGAATTTGATGAGCAAGTTGGGCGCGCACACCGTTGCGGACTTGGTGCGCTACGCGCTGGAACATGGCTTGACCGAAAAAAGCAATTGATCGCGCGTCTATACAATTCAACTATCTGTATCTGTGGGACGACCCGCTGGGTCGTCCTTTTTTGTTTCCGGGGTAACCCCCGGTCTATCATCGGGGTATCTGCCCGGTGTTTTTACCGGGTAAACGAAGGTCCACCCAGGTACGCGTCCCCGTAATCTCCCCAAATCATACCCCTCGAATTTGCCGGGATAAAAACCGAATGAACCCCTAGGGTCAACACCCGTCAAGTACCTGTTATATAATTTCGCGCGCCACCCTATACTGCAGATGGAATTATTCATTGAACAACCAAGCGGGGTGAGCGATGCTCAAGTTTACACTCTGGATCGGCAAATTAATTTTACCACTTTTGATCAGCATGTCGTGCGGACCAAGCGACACGGCTCTCTCCACATTTTCTAAACCTACCCCCACGCGTGATACCACGAGTATCCTGATGTCGGCAACCGCGCAAGCGAGCCGCGTCGTTTACACCTCAGATCGCGATCGCTGTTTCTACTTTGATATTTACACGATGAACGCGGACGGGACGGACGTGCGACGTCTCACCGAAAATCTCGCGGACGATAAAACGCCTGCCTGGTCGCCCGACGGCGAACGCATCGCGTTTGCTTCCGACCGCGATGGCAACTATGAAATCTATGTGATGAACGCGGACGGCTCGAACGTCACGCGATTGACGAACGCCCCAGGATTCGATTGGCAACCGACCTGGTCGCCGGACGGCGCGCGTATCGCATTCGCCTCCGACCGCGACGGCAACTGGAACATTTACGTGATGAACGCGAACGGGTCGAACGTCGCGCGGCTTACCGATAATCCCACCTACGATTGGCAACCCGCGTGGTCGCCCGACGGCAAATACCTGGCGTTCACTTCCGACCGCGATGGACGTTGGGAAATCTACACATTGAGCACCGCGACGGGTGAGCTCAAACGCATCACGCATCCGCCCTTCGATGCGCGCGACCCGGCATGGTCGCCCGATGGTCAGTACCTCGCATTCACCTCGACGCGCGATCGCGCGTGGGAAATTTACATGATGAATGCCGATGGAGCGGGCGTGCGGCGACTTACCAAAAGTCTAGCGATCAATCAATCGCCGAGTTGGTCCGCCGACGGCGCGCGGATTCTCTACGAGTCCGATTCGGAGATTGTCGCGATTGACCTGGGAAATTTGCGACGCGTGAATTTGACGAGCAGTCTAGCGTCCAACGCCCAGCCCTCGTGCTCGTGCGCGCCGAAGAAAAAATAAGCGCCTGCCTAGTCTGTCATTTCGAGGAGGGTAGTTCCCTGGCACTTGCGTTCCCGCCAGGGCAAGTGTGCGACGAGAAATCTCATCTAGCCAACAGCGGAGATTTCTCGCTTCGCTCGAAATAACAAATAGGCAGAGTTACAAAAATAAACCGCGTTGAGCGGTACCGGGATTGATCTTATAGATTGGAGGTGTTCGATGAGTATGACCAGACGTGATTTTCTCAAAGTCGCCGGCGCCAGCGTTGCCCTGCTTGGCATCGGTGCCAAGACGGCACCCAGCTTTGTGAGCGCACCACAAAACCACGTTCCAATTTCGCCGCGTGCCAGCAAAGCCACGTTGGTAGACCTGAGTAAATGTGTCGGTTGCAAACAGTGTCAATTGGCATGTCAAAAGAAAAACAATTTGCCCCAAGACACCCGCACGACCATTTTGAGCGCGAGCGCGTTGTCCGTCGTCGAAATGCGGAACGTGCTCGTGAACGAAAAACCCAAGAACCAACCGGTCAAGCGACAATGTATGAGCTGTGTCAATCCGAGTTGCGTTGCCGCGTGCACCGTCGGCGCGTTGCAGAAAACCCCGGAGGGTCCGGTTGTGTACGACGAGAACCGCTGCATCGGTTGCCGATACTGCATGTACGCGTGTCCGTTCGGCGTGCCGACGTTCGAGTGGAGCAAGCAACTCTCGCTCATTCGCAAGTGCAACGGGTGCGCGGATTTGCAAGCCAAGGGGCAAGCGCCGGCATGTGTGCAAGCGTGTCCGGCAAACGCACTTTCGTACGGTGACCGCACGGAGTTATTAACCATCGCAAACGAACGCGTGTACTCTGCCAAGAGCGCGTATGTGAAACACGTTTACGGCGAGCGCGAGATTGGCGGCACAGCCGTGATGTACATCTCGGCGATCCCGTTCGAGCAATTGGGTTTCCCCGTGTTGCCCGAAGAGGCGCCGGCGGAAATCAACGCGACGATCATGCACTCGACGCCGACGGTCGCGGCAGGAATGGCGATGGCATTGAGTGGCGTCTACTGGCTCGTCAAGAAACGCAATGAGATGGAATTAGCGCCCATCGTTGCCAATGACGAGAATGGAGGTCACTAATGGATCTGCAAATTCTGGTTGACGCGCTCATGATGTTCGTGTTCTTTTTCGGGCGTGTCGGCATACCCCTTTTGCTCGTCTTGACCATCGGATACTGGATCGAACGCAAACTGCGCGACGGCAAGCCCGCCGAAGAACCCCGGCGACCGCGACCGGCGTGGTTCAAATTCATCACGCGCGAACTCGACGCGCTGCCCGCGTGGCTGCCCGCCATGGCGATGTTCGCGGTGATTGGCGTCGCCGCCGGAATTTATCGCTTGGTCGTCGGACTCGGCGCATCCACGAACTTGAACCAGGCGTACCCCTGGGGCTTGTGGATCGGTTTCGATCTGTTCATGGTCGCGTTCTCCGGCGGCGCGTTCACGCTCGCGACGTTGGTGTACATTTTCCAGATGCACCACTTTCACGCGGCGATTCGACCAACCGTACTGACCGGTCTGCTGGGTTACATTTCGGTGTTGGTGATTCTATTCATGGACCTGGGTCGCTGGGACCGCTTCTATCACTTTGTCATCTACCCGAACATCAACTCGGCATTGTTCGAAGTCAGTTGGTGCATCCTGCTCTACACGACCGTGCTCGTGTCCGAGTTCAGCCCGGTCATCTTGGAACGCATCGGATCAAAGCGGCGGCTTGCGTTCGTCAAAAGCATTACCATCCCGCTCGTCATCATCGGTTCGACGCTTTCGACGCTCCACCAATCGTCGCTTGGTTCGCTGTTCGTAATCATCAGCGAACGACTCCACCCATTGTGGTATTCGCCGATCATCCCGCTCCAGTTCTACATCTCTTCAATCGCCGCGGGCTTGGCGATGGTCGTCGGCGGCGCGACGGTAAGTTTCTGGGTGTTCAAGCGCAGTCTCAAACAAAAACTCGTCGGCGATCTCGCGTCGTTCCTGCCCTGGGTGCTCGGCGTGTATCTCGTGCTCAAACTGGGCGAGTTGTTGACGATGGGCGAAATCGAAATGCTTTGGACGAGCGGCATCTACAGTGTGATGTACGCGGCAGAGTTGATCATCGGCGTCGCGATCCCAATCGTGTACTTTGCGCTCAAGCGCGTGCAAGCCAGTCGGATGCTCTCGCTCATCGGCGCGGCGTTCGTCCTGTTCGGCATCTTGTTGAATCGCTTCGACGTGGCGTGGTTCGCACTCCGCTCGGTCGAGGGCTATACCTACTGGCCCAGCCCGATTGAACTCGCGATTCAAGTCGGCGTGTTCGCCGGCATCATCACGGTCTACACACTCGTCGGACACTATCTGCCGTTGTTTGAAGGCACACTGAAACGCGAAGAAGAAGAAAAACCCGCGGCGCAAGAAGTACTGCAAACACAACACGCGTAAACGATCCGACCCCCACCCTTGCCCTCCCCCGTTCGCACGCTTCGCGCCGGCGAACAGGGGAGGGTTTTGCATTTCTACCAATGCGTTTGTATAATCGTGGTACGTGCAGGGCAATTTTCTACATTGTCTTGCCAATCAAAATTCCATGACTGAGCTAACCGCGTTTTTTCAAGCGAACATCATCCTAATTTATTTTTTCTACGGGCTAGCGCACTTTTTGACCGGCTTTGCCGTCGCGCTCGAAATGGGTCGGCGGAGCGAACTACCCTTGACGCGCGCCTTGCCCTTCCTCGCGCTGTTCGCGTTGACGCACGCGGTCAACGAGTGGCTCGAAATGCTTTCGAAACTCGCGGCGGCGATTCCGACGTTCGTGCAGGAACCCGGCTGGGCGGAAATCGTCAAATTGAGTCTGGAAGGCATTTCCTTCTTTGCATTATTTCTGTTTGCCGTGCAATTGTTGAGCGCCGTCCTGCCCGAACGCTCGCGCCGGTTTGTCGCGCTGCCGCTCATCTCACTCGGCATCTACGCGGCGGGACTGCAACTGCTTCGCATCATCAACGGTCCCGCGCCGTTCATTACGCGCATGGAACTCGCCGGAGTGTGGACGAGTTACATGCTCGGTTTGCCCGCCACCACCTTTGCCGCGTTGGCGTTGTTGATGGAACGCCGCGCGCTCGTCACACAGCAGATGCCCCAGTTCGGACGCGACCTGGTTGGCGCGGCGCTCGCGCTCGCGTGGTACGGTGTGCTCGATCAAATCATCGTGCCTCCGACCACACTCGTTCCGTCGAACGTGATCAACAAAGAAGTGTTCCTGCACACGGTCGGCGTGCCGGTCGAAGTCTTTCGCATCCTCGCGATTGGCTTGTTCGCGTTCTTTATGATTCGCGTGCTGCGCGTGTTCGAGGTGGAGTACGCGCGGCGCTTGGACGAAGCGAATCGCGCGCGCTTTGACGCGCAAGAAGAAGCCGCGCGCGAATTGATGGTGATGTTCGAAACATGCCGCGTGCTCGGCTCGTCCTTGGACATGGATCGCTTGCTCGACGATTCGCTCGCCAAGATCGTGACGAATCTCCAGCCGCTCATATCGGGCATGGTCTACCTCGTTGATCCACTCCAGAACACGCTCGTCCTGCGCGCGCAACGCACACGCGATCCCAAGTTGACCTTGACCGAGCCGGAACGTCGGTATCTGAGCGATGGCGTGCAACGCGCGTTCGAAACCGGCGAAGTGACGTACAACCCCTTGTCCGATTCGGACATTGCGACGATTGCCGTGCCGCTCATCGCGAAAGAAAAAACGGTCGGCGTGTTGTGTCTCGCGCATCAACGCGCGTTCTCGAATTTTGCGGTGATTCACACGCTCGCGCGTCAAATCGCCATCGCGATCGAGAATTCGCAGTTGTACTTGCAGGTGCAAGAGCGCGATGTGTTGCGCGGTGAATTGCTCGAACGCGCGGTCGCGGCGCAAGAGGAAGAACGCAAACGCATCGCGCGCGAATTGCACGACGAGACCGGGCAGATGCTCACTGCGCTCGCGGTCGGCTTGGGCGCGGTCGAGCAAACCGTCGCGACCGATCCGCCGAAAGCGGAACGCCAGGTCGGCGAACTGAAAAATGTGACGATGCGCGCAATCGAAAACTTGCGCCAGTTCGTTTCCGATTTGCGTCCCTCGCTGCTCGACGATATGGGCTTGGTCTCGGCGGTGCGTTGGTACATGCAACAATTCTCCGAACGCATGAACGTGCCGGCAAACTTTGAAGTGGTTGGCACGAAACGCCGCTTGCCAACCCAGGTCGAGACGGTGTTGTTTCGCATCGCGCAAGAGGCGTTGAACAATGTCGGTCGCCACGCGCGCGCCAAACACGCGAACGTAAAACTCGCTTTCGGCGCGGACAAGGTCACGCTCGTCGTGGACGACGACGGCGTCGGGTTCGAAGTGAATCAGGTGATGGGCAAGTATCCGGTGCGCCGCGCGTGGGGCTTGCTCGGCGTGCAAGAGCGCGTCGAACTCGTCGGCGGCAAATTCACCATCGAGTCCGAGCCAGGATGTGGGACAAAACTGATCGTGGAAATTCCGGTGAAAATGCAAGGATGAAGGATAGGATGAAAAATTCATCCTTCATCCTTTCGGTGTTGAGAGGTATGGCGTGTCAAAAATCAGATTGATGCTCGTGGACGATCACGAAATCGTGCGCGCGGGTCTGCGGATGTTGCTTTCGACCCAGGATGATATTGAGATTATCGCCGAAGTGGACAACGGACGCACCGCGGTCGAACGCGCCAAGGAACTGAAACCCGATATTATTTTGATGGACATTACGTTGCCCGACCTCGACGGCTTTGAGGCGACGCGGCAAATCAAACGCGCGCTGCCAAACACCGCGATTCTCGCGCTGACGATGCACGAGAGCGACGAGTATTTCTTCAAGATGATGCAAGCCGGCGCGTCCGGCTATGTGCCGAAAAAAGCCGCGCCCACCGATCTCATTACCGCGATTCGCACCGTGCGCGAAGGCAACGTGTTTCTGTACCCGTCGCTCGCCAAGGCGCTCGTGCGCGATTACATGGGACGCGCGGCGCAAGGCGAAGACCGCGCGTCGCTCGACGGCTTGACGGACCGCGAGCAAGAAGTATTGCGCCACATCGCGGACGGACTGACGAATCAGGAAATCGCGGACCGGTTGACGATCAGCGTGAAAACGGTCGAGCGGCATCGCGCGAACATCATGGCGAAACTCAACCTGCACAGCCGCACCGAGTTGGTCAAGTACGCGATTCGCAAGGGGTTGATCGAAGTCGAGGGATAGTTGGGTGGTTGGGTGGTTGGATCGTTGGATTGTTGTAGCGAACGCTCGCCGGAGCGTTCGGTGACAGAAAGTACGTGACGAAAGCGAGACCTGTCAGGTTTTTCGAAACCTGACAGGTCTTGGATACAACGCATACCGTAAATCGAATCGGAATTCGCTCTAGAGAGAGTGATAGCGCAATGGCGCGTTAGCGCGAAGCCAACGCGATGTTGAAACGCTGATCTTTTATCGGTTCTACGCTGAGATTCTTGGTGGAAAAAATTTGGCGGTCGTTGTGAGAACGAATGGTCGGTCTTTTGTTTTATCCGCGTATCTCACACGGACGCGAGTAAATGGAGAAGTAGTATGGGCGAGCGATTGAGTTTTTACTATGATCGTGAGGCGGATATTCTGTACTTTTCGCAAGGGCAACCCTATCCCGAACAAGAATCGCAAGAAATGGGCGATGACATGGTCGTGCGACTCAATCCCAAAACTCGGAATGTTGAAGGGATCACCATCCTGAATTTCTCGCGACGGTTTACCGGCACAGACATTCTATCTATTCCGATCACCGCACAAATGCAATTAGCCAGAACGTAAAAAAACGACCCGTCAGGTTTTCGCGCTAGCGACCTGACGGGTCTTGTTGTTTTGATCAATAAACCTGATCGTGCGTACCAATATCAATCAACAAGATTTCTTCTTCGCCGATTTGTAGATGCTTGACAAACTCGAACACAATACGGCAATCGTACTCAACGGTACAAGCCCACAAGCCAGCCAGTTCACCTTTCAGTTTGTGCGTTTCGAGTTGTGGGGTGAACGCGTCAGCCGCGAGGTCATCCAGCACATCCGCAATCCGCTCGCGCCACTTGGGATGGCGGCGCAAAGTTCGCTTGAGCGCGCGTTTGAATGACGAACCCCAGACCAGGTTTCTCATTCGACTTCGGCAAGTAACTCTTTAGCAGTTCCACGCCGCACCTTGCCCGCGCGATACTCGGCGCGTGTAGTGATGGCATTTGCGGCAATTGCCGCGCGGCGACGTGCAATACGCGGGTCGCTTGCCCACTCGGACATTTTGCGATCAACCACGCGCTCGATCAATGTCTGCAATTCATCCACCGTCATATCCGCAACGCCGCGCCGCCGTTTGCGGCTGATTGTGCTAGCCATAGTTTTTCCTCCCGCAAGGATTATATCACAATCACGCGCAAATACTGAAACCAATTTTCTTGATGGGTCTTTTGTCCGTTCAATCCGCCCTTGTCCGTTGTCATCTTTCCCCGCGCGACCAGAGGGGGGCAAACTACGCCCCCCTCTGGACTCCCCCCAAGAAAAACAGCAGAACAGAAAACACGCGAAGCGGTCAGAAATCAGGAGACAGAACCAACCCCAGGGAAAGACTCGGCAACGCGAAACCCGATAACGTAGCTACGGTTATGAGGATTGACGTGGTCGCGGATCGCACAACGCGCGAAATCTCGACTGAGGTTCCATGACCCGCCACGAAGGACACGTTGCGATCTAGAATCCGGTCCTTGCGGATTTTGTGCCGGAGAATTCTTGTAATAGTTTCCATCGTACCAATCCGCGCACCATTCCCAAACATTCCCTGCCATATCGCCCACACCGTACTCGCTGTCACCCTGAGGTGAGTACTTGCCAACTGGAGTTGTGTCGCCAATTTTCGATTCGGATGTGTTGCACTTATCCGCGTCAAACTCATCACCCCAAGGATAAACTCGTTTCAATTTTTTCGCGTCATCCCAGCTCGCGGCTTTTTCCCATTCCGCTTCGGTTGGCAAGCGCACGCCAGCCCATTTGCAATATCCCACCGCGTCTTCCCAACTCACATAGACAACCGGATCATTTTCGTTGCCCGTTGGAATCTCTTCGTTCTGCCAATGACGTGGGATTCTGTGTTTCGTGGCGTCCACAAATTTTTTGTATTCAGCGTTTGTCACTGGGTAGCGTGAAATATAGAACGCGTTCAGGAAAACCTTGTGTGACGGCTTTTCGTCTTTGCCTCCTTTATCGTCGCCCATCACAAATTCACCGGCGGGAACCAGGATCATTTCTTTCTTGGCCTTTGGGTGGATGATGGAATGCGCTGGGCTCATAATTCTCCGAAGTAGTGATACAACTTTCGGAGAGGGTAGCGCCAAGACTTCCGGCGGCTGTGATTTGGGCGTAGGTGTTTGAAGTGCAACGCCAAATCCTTTGATCAGCAATTCGCGGAACGCGTCATCGTAACATCCGTCAAACATGATGTAGAGCCGCGTCCGCAATAAAATTGGCATCGCCTCCTGGCAATCTTCAACCAAAATCGGAATAATGCGCGGGCGTCCACTGCGTCCGGGAAATTTTCCCAGTGTAAGTGCGGCGTGAATCTCTTCATCGCACCACGGCGATTTCAGCGCGGCGTGCGAAAGAATCGGTACGTAAACGTCGCACTTTTCCAAGCCATCGCTAATTTCTTTTGAAATCAAATCGCCCGGCTTGATCGAGTACGCGTCGAAAAATCCGTCCAGCCCATTTGCGCGCAAATCGTCGCACAACTTGCGCGCAAAATCAATGTCTTTCCACGAGTGCGTGATGAAGAATTTGGGAGGCATTGTGATTCGTCTACATTCTACCAAACTCTTGCCAAAAACTCAAAAACCCCCCACCCTGACCCTCCCCCGCTTCGCAGGGGAGGGAACATGCGCCACCCTCACCCCAACCCTCTCCCTGCAAGGAAGAGGGAGCAAAATCCCTCGCCCCTTTGGGGAGAGGGCAAGGGTGAGGAGAAGGAACTCGCTCACCCAATCCCAGCCCCAACTATCCAACCACCTAACCACCCGGCTACCCGACTCACGTATTGCGAAAATTTCGTTTTGTTGTATACTTGCCTTAAGAATGCCAAACACCTTGACCGCGCATTAACTTGGGGAGGACTCGATGAAGCGAACGACGTTACACATCGTTTTGATCGTCCTGGCATTGCTCGTTGCCGGAATCGTGAGTACGACATCCGTTGCCGCGTCGCCCAACGCGCAGACCGCGACGGCGTGGACCGGTTTCTATTATTCGAATCGCAATCTGCAAGGCAATCCCGTCTTTACGCGTGATGACCCGAACATCAATTTCGTGTGGGGCAGCGGCGGACCGGGCGGCGGCATTCCTGGACAAAACTTTTCCGTTCGTTGGATTCGCTGGGTCTATTTCGACCGCGCCGGGAATTGGACGTTGACGACGATCACCGACGACGGTGTGCGCCTGTTCGTGGACGATACGCTCGTGATTGACCAGTGGCGCGACCAAACGACCGCCGCGCACAACGCGACCGTCAATCTCGCGATGGGCTTTCATCTCGTCAAGATGGAGTACTATCAAGCCGACGGTACCGCCGAAGCGCGTTTGCAAATCGCGTCCGCGAGTTATCCCGATTGGCGCGGCGAGTACTATAACAATCCCGATCTCGCCGGGTCGCCGGTCTTCATCCGCAACGATTCCGCGATCAATTTCAACTTTGGCACCGCGGGTCCGGGCGGCGGCATTCCCGGCGTCAACTTTTCGGTGCGGTGGACGCGCACGCAGTACTTTGCCACCGGCAACTATCGTTTCACGACGACGACCGACGACGGCGCGCGTTTGTGGGTAGACAATCAACTCATCATTGATCGCTGGATTGATCAAGGTCCTACCGCTTGGTCGGGCGACATCGCGCTGACCGAAGGCAATCACGCGGTCAAGATGGAGTATTATCAACGCGGCGGCGCGGCGCTCGCCGTGCTCACCTGGACGACGATTGCCGACATCGAAACCTGGCACGGCGAGTATTTCAACAATCCGAATCTCTCCGGCGCGCCGACCTTGTTCCGCGATGATACGAACCTCAACTTTAATTGGAACGGACAATCGCCCGGCTTGGGCATCCCAGGCACCAATTGGTCTGCGCGATTTACATCGCGCCGTAACACGCACGCCAATGGATACTACACTGTCGCTGCGACGTCGGACGATGGGGTGCGCGTGTGGGTGGACAATAACATCCTGATTGACCAGTGGCGCGATCAAGCGCCGACGACGTACGCGGTCACCGTGTACCTCAACGCGGGCGCGCACGATTGGCGCGTCGAGTACTATCAACGCGATGGCGGCTCGATGCTGCGCGTGACGATTGCCTCCGGCGTCAATCCTCCGCCGCCCCCGCCACCCGGCGGTGAAGTGATCGTGGATGTACGCAATCCTGGGTTTAGCAAGGGCGGCTCCGCCAGCGGATGGCATCAAGCGCCGAACAGTTATGGCAGTTTCGCGTACTGGACCGAGAACAATACGTACGCCGCGCCGTACTACAACTGGGCGCGCTGGTATCCGACGCTGCCCGCCGCGGGCTATTACGAAACGTTCGTTTACATTCCCGCCGGCATTGCCAGCACGCGCAACGCGCGCTACTGGGTGCAGCACGGCGGCGCGTACCAAATGCGCCGCGTTGCTCAGGCGCTCTACCCGAACCAGTGGGTCTCGCTCGGCACCTACTATTTCCACGCGCGCGGCGGCGAGTACGTCTCGCTCTCCGATGTGACGTACGAACCGTTCCTTTCAACGAGCATCGTCTTCGACGCGGTCAAGTTCGTCGCGCGATAAAAACTAATTTCACCACGGAGCACACAGAGGACACGGAGAAAAATGAAAAATCTCTGTGCCCTCTGTGAACTCCGTGGTAAACGAATTCTCCCATGCAACCCACCACACCCTCTCTCGCGATTATCGGCGGCACCGGCAAGGAAGGCAACGCGCTTGCGACGCGTTTTGCGCGCGCCGGCGTGCGCGTCCTCATCGGCTCGCGCGACGCGCTGAAAGCGCAGAATGCGGCGACCGAACTCAACCAACGCATCAATCAAACGAACGTCGAAGGATATTCGAATCGCGATGCGGCAGCGCGCGCGGATGTCGTACTGCTTTCGATTCCGTACAGCGGCATGAATCCGATTCTACAAGATTTACGCGACGCGGCGCAGAACAAGATCGTCATCAACATCGCGTCGTCGCTCGACCCCGAACGCAAGAGCCGCGCGAAATTGCCGCCCGCCGGTTCGGTCACTGCCGAGGTGCAACAATTCTTTGGCAACGCGACCAGGGTCGTGTGTGCGTTCCAAAATGTTTCGCCGGAAAAACTCGAATCAATCGCCGAAAAAATTGACACCGACGTGCTCGTCTGCGGTAACGACAAGGACGCGCGCGCGACCGTGATTGACCTGGTTCGCCGCATCGGCATTGACGCGTTCGACGGCGGCATGCTCGCGAACGCGTCCGCGGTCGAAGCATTCACCGCGATCCTGATCGCGGTCAACATCAAATACAAAATCAAAGGCGCGGGCATTCGTCTCGTCGGCGTGCCGCGCGGCTGATTGATTAGCCGCACGCTGCGCGCCGCGCAGAAAGGCACAGAACTTTGTATATACCCCGCTCACTGTCATTTCGACCGAAGGGAGAAATCATTTCCCCCCGCGGAATGAGATTTCTCGTCGCAAACGGCGCTCCTCGAAATGACATCTGAGTTGTTAGAGATTTTTTCTGTGTGATTCTGTGCGATTCTGCGTGACGCCAAGCGTGCGGCAAATTCACAATGACTCAACTGACACTCACGGCTCTCCCGAACATTCCGCTGATTCAGCGCGGCGATGACCTCGCCGCGATTATTTTGCGCGGGCTGGACGACGCGCACCTCGCGCTCGCCGACGGCGATGTGCTCGTGCTCGCGCAAAAAATCGTCAGCAAATCGGAAGGGCGCATGGTGCGTTTGCGCGATGTGACACCTTCGCCGCGCGCGCTCGAACTCGCGCAACAGACCGGCAAGGACGCGCGCTTTTGCGAGGTCGTATTGTGGGACACGCGCGAAATCGTGCGCGTGCGGCACGAACTCATCATCGTCGAAACACACCAGGGCTGGGTCTGCGCGAACGCGGGAATTGATCGTTCGAATGTCGCGCCGCGCGATGACGATGAGTGGGTTTTGCGTTTGCCCGAAGACGCGGATCGCTCCGCCGGAAAATTGCGCGCGCGATTGCAGGCGCTCACCGGGCACGCGCTCGGCATCGTCATCAACGATACGCACGGACGCGCGTGGCGCAACGGCGCGGTCGGCATCGCGATTGGCGTCGCCGGTCTGCCCGCGCTCGAAGATATGCGCGGGCAATCTGATTTGTTCGGGTATCAACTTCACTCAACCATCGTTGGCTTGGCGGACCAAATCGCGTCCGCGGCATCGCTCGTGCAAGGTCAAGCCGACGAAGGTCGTCCGATCGTTCACGCGCGCGGCATCCCGCGCTCGGAACACGTCAGCCCCGCGCGTACGATAGTGCGCGCCAAGGAACACGATTTGTTTCGTTGAACGACCGCCAAAAATACGCGGTCTGCCGTCGGCGGTCAGCCGTCAATTCCACAGGGAAAAAGAAATGCTTCATTGGTACGCCATCCACACCAAACCACACAAAGAACGCCAAGTCGAGGGATATTTTATCGAGCGCGGGTATGACGTGTTCTTTCCGACCACGCCCGCCCCGCGCCGGCGCGGACGCGGCGACACGCGCGCGTTTTTTCCGTGCTATCTTTTCATCAAGACCGATATTAAACAAGTCGGGTTGTGGACGTTGCACTATGCGCCCGGCGTCAATCGCGTCGTGATGATCGGCGACGAGCCAGTGCCGGTGGACGAGCGCGTGATCAACGCGATTCGCGGGCGGCTCGCGGAATCCGACGTCGTAGATACGCGCGGCGAAATCCTCAAACCCGGCGACCACGTCGTCATCACTTCTGGACCTCTCGCGGACTTGGATGCGGTCTTTGACCGGCGCTTATCGCCCCAGGGACGCGTGCGCGTGCTCGTCGAATTGCTCCAACGCCTGGCAGTCGTCGAGTTGGATTCGGACGCGCTCCGCAAAACGAATCCGCCGATGCTTCCGCAACGACCAAACAAAAACGTGCGACGAACCTAATCGTCGCACGTTTTCTATGATGGACGTTATTGGGACGCGGAGAAAAAACAATCCGCGTTTATCCGCGTTTATCCGCGTCCCAATAATATTGATCGCGGCAACGCGGCATTATGAGTACGTCAACAACACTTGCAACGCGCGCTCCGGTTCCTGGTCGAGTAGCGCGTACGCGCGCGCGGCATCGCGCACTGGGAAATGATGCGTGACGAGTTGCGCCAACGGCAATTGCGCGAGCATCGTCCACGCGACCTGGAGTCGCCGCACCTTGTCCCAGCGCGCGGAAAATTCCGGCGCAAGCGTACTCACCTGGCTACTAAGAATGCGAATCCGACTGCGATGAAAACGTCCGCCGAGATCAATCGCCGCGCGTTTGTGCCCGTACCACGAACCGATGACGATGCGTCCGGCAAACCCGGTCACCGTGAGCGCGAGATCGAGCGCCGCCGGATTTCCGGACAACTCGTACGTCAAATCCATATCCTGGGCGCGCGGCGCGGGTTCGAACGATTCGTACGCGCCCATCGCGCGCGAACGTTCGCGCCGCAACGCGAATTGATCGAACGTCACGAGTCGCGCCAGCGGCAAACGCGCGAGGAGCGCCGTCGTCAGCAAACCGACGATGCCTTGCCCCACGACTGCAACGCGCTCGCCGATGATCGGCGCGCCATCCATCACGAGATTCACCGCCGTCTCGACATTCGGCAAAAACGCCGCGTGCTCCGGCACGATGCCATCCGGCACGCGCATCACTTGATCGAGCCGCGCGACAAAATGACTGGCGTGCGGTTGAAACGCAATGACGACGCGACCCAGCCACTCGCGCGGCACCTCCGCGCCGACTTCGCTCACCCGACCGACACACGCGTAGCCGTACTGCAACGGATAATGCACCTCGCCCGCCAGCACCGCAATCGCCGTGTCCATCTGCAAATCCTCCGGCACGAGTCCGCGATAAAACAACAACTCGGTGCCCGCGCTGATTGCCGAGACGATGGTCTCAACCAACACCTGGTCGGGCGCGAGAGCCGGCATCGGCTCGTCGCGCACCGCGATGTGAAACGGTGATTCAAACCACACAGCTTGACGTTGCATTTATTTGTACTCACTTGTGTCATTGCGAACCGCAAAGCGGCGAAGCAATCTCCCCCCCCCCCACCCTCCCCCGCTTTCGCAGGGGAGGGTGGGGGTGGGGGTTTGCTCTGTTCCTCGCAACAATCCTAAATCAATTCCATTCGACAGTTCCTGACACGATCCAATCCGTACCCACTTGTTGCATCTCGGCATCGCGCAGACGCGGAAATAATTCGCCGTGCGCGATCAATTCCGGCACGGCGCGCACTCCGCCGACCAACACCGGCGCAATCGTGATGACGACGCGATCCACCAAACGCGCGCGCAGAAAACTCGCGATCACGCGCGCGCCACCCTCGACCATCAACGACGCGATGCCTTCGTCGTTTAGACGCGCGAGCAACGCGTCCAAGTTTACGCGCGCGCCGGAAAATCGCCACACGACCGCGCCGGCTGCAACGAGTGCGTGTTCGCGTTCGCGCGACGCGGCATCCGTCGTCGCGATGATCGTGCGGCGCGTCGCGTCCACACAGCGCGCGCGCGTTGGGCAACGGAGCGTCGAATCGAGGATGATCGGTCGCGGAGATTTACCGGGCGCGAGTCGCACGGTGAGTTGTGGATCGTCGGCGAGTACCGTGCCAATGCCGACCAGAATCGCGTCGTGCGATGCGCGCAATTCGTGCGTCCGGGTCATCGCTTCGGGACAACTCAAACGGAGCGGCTTGCCCGGCTCGGCGGCGATGCTTCCATCGAGACTTTGCGCGAACGACAATGTGACAAACGGTCGCGTAGGGGCGTTCAATAAAACGCCCCTACGCGTGATTGCCGTTTGGCTTGTCGCCATTGTTGCCGTTAGGTTTCAGCGCGAGATCGAGGAGATGATTCATTCGCCGCGCCTTGGTATCGAGGTAACCGCGATTCTGCGAATGTACCGTCGGTTGAATCGGCACACGCGCGGTAATTTGCACACCCAGCCGGTCGAGCGCGTCGAGTTTCCGGGGATTGTTCGTGATAAGTCGTACCGACCGCACACCCAGATCGCGCAGAATCAAACTGGCGGGCGTGTAATCGCGTTCGTCCACATCGTGACCCAGTTTGAGATTCGCGTCCACGGTGTCGTACCCTGCATCCTGCAAGTTGTACGCGCGCAGTTTGCTCAACAACCCAATGCCGCGTCCTTCTTGCCGCAGATACACGACGACGCCCGTCCCTTGCGCCGCGATCAATTGCATCGCGCGCGCAAGTTGCTCGCCGCAATCGCACCGCAACGAACCCAGCACGTCGCCGGTGAAACATTCGGAGTGAATGCGCGCGAGCACATTATCTTGATCGCGCACGTTGCCCATGACCAGCGCAAGATGCTCTTTGCGATCTTGATTGTTTTCGTACAGGCATAAACGAAATTCGCCGAACTCGGTGGGAATGCGCGCGCACTCCATCATCTTGATTTGATAGTCAGCCATAGATCAACAATGGGCGCGTTATTCCTGACGCGCCTCGAGCACGAGCAAGATGATCAACAGGACTTCAATCGCTTTATCGAGAAAACCAATTTCGTTGCGCGCCCCGATTGCCGCCCAGCCCAGAATCGTGATCGCCGCGAACACGACGAGCGCAATCCGCACTAGCGAACGACGCTTGGCGATGAACTCGATGGGCACGTTCAGATACAGCGCGGCAATCAAACCCACATAGCCCGCCGCGTTCAGTAGAAACATCACGCCGCCCATGATGCCCATAGTGACTTGCGCGATGCCCAGCCACAAGTGGATGAGCGCCGTCGCCAACGTCAACAGCACGATGATAATTTGCAGTGCGCCGAAACGCGTTGTCGTCATGTTCAAACCTCCTCGTCAACCGCGAGCCATTTAGATTACGCAACCAGTCATCAATCAGATGTGCGCCGCGCGCGTTCGATCATCGGTTCGACCGCGTGGATGATCGCGCGCGTGATCGCGGCGGCGTCGCCGCGCGTCGCCAATTCGCGCGCGGGCAACGGCGCGCCGAACTCGATACGCGCGACCATCGTGCGCCGCAAGTAACCAACCGCGTGCAACGCGGCTTGAATCGTCGCGGCAACGCGCGCGCGATCTTTTTGCGCGCGGCGCACGCGCGTCAGTGGATTAGTCAACGCGCCGTAATGAATCACGCCGCTAATCACCGTCGGCACGACGACGGCGTTCGGCGCGGCGCGCACGAACAGCCCCAGACTGTCCGACCACCGCGCGAGCGATTCGCGTGCGCCGGGCATCACAGCAGGGTCGGGTTCGATCTCACCCGCCGGGCAGATGAACACCGCGTCGCCGTTTTGCAACGCGCGCGTCACCTGGCGCGCCACCATCATGCGTTTGGTCGGATCATCGTGCACGAAAATCAAATGCGCCGCGATGTTCGGCAGCGCGCGCAAAAAGGGACGATCATTCGAGACAAGTCGCACGTCCGCGCGGCGCGTGCTCGTGAAAAACGCGAGCGTGTCCACCATCCCCGGGTGATTCGACGCGAACAACACACCGCCGGTCGTCGGAATGTTTTCCGCGCCGACAACCTCCAGCCGCCGAATGTACTGCTCCAGCAATTCGCGTCCGGCGACCTGAACGCCCGCCGCGCCGACGCGCTCATCGAGCCGCACAACCTGGCGCGCGAGCATTTGCGCGGGTCCCCACATGACGCGCTCGATGACGCGACGTCCATGCGCGAGTTTGCCCAGCCCAAAATTATCGAGCATGTCGTCGAGATTGATACGGGTCAGCGCGTCAATTTGGTTTTGGATTGGCAATGCGAGTGTTTGCGTCGCCATAGTTGGTTGGGCGCATTATACCTACTTGCGCGTCGTTTTTCAATCGCCCCGGCAATTTTCGCGTGGTTGGGTCGCGCGGTAAGGGCGAGTCACTTGCCGAATCGTGTTGCTTTGAGTGGACACCTTCGGCAAATGCCTCGCCCTTACTTTTGTGGTATGATGGCACGCATGGATTCGTCATCCTCGAATTCGCGCGCGCAACGGTCGCCGCTCGCGTTCATCTTTGTCACGGTTTTCGTGGATCTGCTCGGCTATGGAATAATGATTCCGCTATTGCCGTACTTTGTACAGGAGCAACACGCGGGCGCGTTCTTTGCCGGTGCTCTTGGCTCAGTGTACGCGTTGATGCAACTCGTCAGCGGACCAATTCTCGGCGAGTTGTCCGACCGGCACGGACGCCGACCGGTTTTGCTCGTCTGTTTGCTTGGCACCGCGACGGCGTTCCTGTTGCTCGGCTTGGCGAATTCGCTCGCGCTCATTTTTCTCGCGGTCGCGCTCGACGGCATCACCGGCGGGAATCTCACGACCGCGTACGCGTACATCGCCGACATCACCACGCCGGAAAATCGCGCGCGCGGGATGGGCTTGGTCGGCGCGGCGTTTGGCTTGGGGTTGATGCTCGGTCCCGCGCTCGGAGGATTGTTGAGCGCGTTCGGATTGAGCGTGCCCGCGTTCGTCGCGTGCGCGATTGCGCTGGCGAATGTGATCTTTGGCTGGCGCGTTCTCCCGGAATCATTGCTACCGGAAAAACGCAAAACCACGTCCGAACACCGCGCACTAAACTGGGTCGCGCAACTGCGCGGCGTCATCGCACTACCAACGCTCCGCGCGTTGTTGCTCGCGATGTTTTTGCTCAACCTCGCGTTCGCCGGACTGCAAACAAATTTTCCCTTGTTCAGTCAAGCCCGCTTTGGCTGGGACAGCACGCGCAACGGATTTTTCTTTGCGTTCGTCGGCGTCTGCGCGGTGCTGATTCAGGGAGTCTTGTTCGGCAAGATTCAACCGGTCTTTGGGGAAAAGCGACGCGTCATCGGAGGGCTGGGTTTGATGATGGCAAGTCTTGCCGCGATTGCGGTCGCGCCGCAAGACTGGATGGTGTATCCGATCGTTGCGCTCGGCGCGTTGGGGAGCGGCACGAGCATTCCATCGCTGACGAGTCTCGTGTCGCAACGGGTTGACGCCCGCGAGCAAGGTCGCCTGATGGGTGGCACGCAAGCGATCCTCAGTCTCGCGATGATCGTCGGTCCAACCATCGCCGGCGCGTCGTTCGATGCGATCGCGATCACCGCGCCGTACTGGCTCGGCAGTGTGTTCGCCGCGTCCGCACTCGTCATTGCGTCGCGCGCGCTAAAAACGTAGGGAACGCTCGCCGGAGCGTTCCCTACATCGTTTGCATCAATCGTTCGATCTCGCGCGCGAGCGGACGCGCGACATTCGGAATCGCTTCGAGTCCTCTCAGACCCAGGGTCCGATACACCAAACCCACGTCTTGTTCCAAATCCTCGATTGCCCACGCGGCTTTACGATACGCCCACACGCGTTGCGTCGGCGTGTCTTCCAACTCCATCGCGTAAATCTGATTTGCCAACACCTCGACGATGCGTTTGTTGCGCGCGCGTTTCTCGCCCGCGATAATCGGGCGCGGCATTCGGTCGCCGATGCCGACGCGTTCGCACGCCGCGCGCACGCGCCGCAACACCTCGCGCGAGGACCAACCGCTCGGAGCGTAACTGCCGACCGGATAGAGCCGTTCGTACAGTCCGACGAGATGCGGAAATTGCGCGCGCAGTTTGCCGAAGAAAAATTCGCGCTGTTGGTCCGCCAGCGTCAAGCCGCCCGCCAACACAAACTTGCCGCCGTGCTCCGCCGTCCACCGCGCGACATTCTGAATGTTCGCGTCGTCGTCGCACACACCGGGCAGAATCGGCATCATGCACGCGCCGGTCGTGATGCCCGCGCGCGCGAGCTGTTCCATCGCGGCAAATCGTTTCTCCGCGACCGGCGCGAGTCGTTCGAGTTGGCGCGCGATCGCGTGATGCGGCGAGTCGGGCGTCGCGATGACGCTGAACGCGACGGTCGCGCGTGTGCGCGCGTTGATCGTTTGCAACACATCGAGGTCGCGCAGGACGAGCGGGGAACGGGAGAGGACGAAAACGGGAAAGCCAAGCTCGGCGCAGACCTGGAGCATTTGTCGCGAGAGCGTAAACTTTTTCTCAGCCGGTTGATAATCGCCGGTGAAAACGGCGTCCACCGGCGCGCGGCTCAACGCGCGGCGCAACAGCGCGGGCGCATTCTCTTTCACCTTGATGACGAACGCAAAATCATCCACGTTTTCGTACGGATAAAATTTGCGCTCGCGGCAGTAACAAAATTCGCAGCCGTGCTGACAACCCAGGTACGGATACGCGCTATATCGCGTCCAAAACCAGTGGTCGGCGCGCTTGCCCTTGTTCAGAATCGTCCTGGGTTGGTACGGCACGAACTCAGTGCGCCGGCTCATTTGAGGTACCGCGCGGTTTCGATAACCTGGGTCAACACGTTCGCCATCGGTTGCGGCGCGAGTCCCGCGACGACGAGACACACAACGAGCAACGCGACGACCAGCGCGGACAAGTACGGGACGACCTTGACTTCGTCCGTCTGCTCTGGCGCGGGCGCGTTGAGAATTCCCCACACCACGCGCACCGTCGCCAAAAAGACCGCCGCGTTCGCGATTGCCAGCAAGGCGACGAGTTCGACATTCGTCGCGGCAAATTCGCGATAGATGACCCAGCGCGCCGCAAATCCCGGCGTGGGCGGAACACCTGCCAGCGTCATCCCACCAAGTAAAATCGCGAGCGCGCCGACGGATTGCCAGCGCCGCTCGGGATGATGACGCACAAAGCTAAAACCCCCGGCGACGAGCGCGACACCCAGCGCGCGATCGAACAACGCTGCCAACGCGCCCATCGTCGCGAGCGGTGTATTCAATCCCAGTCCGATCAAGGCATGACCAAGCGACACGAGCGCGAGGTACGCGATCAAGCGACCATCGCGCTGTTCGGTGATCGCGAGTAACGCGCCGACCGGCACGGTCAGCGCGCCGCCGAAAAGCAGAACCGTGAACAAGGGTGATTTATCGGTTAGCCAAAACAAGTTGTTCATGCGCTGGAACAACAACCATACGCCGACCGGTTGCGCGACGCCGGCTAGGAACGCGACGCCGAGCGCGGGGATTTCATCGGCGAGCGGACCCAGCCACACGTGAAACGGCGCGACCGCGAGCAAGATACCCAGTCCCAGCGCGAGCAGAATTACGGTCGTGCGAATCAGTTCGAGATTTTCCGGCGTGAGCGGATACAAATCCATGAGCCGGCTCGCGAGCAAGAGACTTGACACGGCGATGACCGTGACAAGAATGAACTGCGCCGCGCCGCCCACGTTTCCTTCGCGACGCGGTTGCGCGAGCAACATCAACACGATCAAACCCAACGCCCAGAAAAAGATCGCGAGCGGAAAGCTGTCAATCGCAATCGCGACGATGAGCGGCGCGAGACTCCAAAATAAAAACGCACCTTGCGAGTTGACGAGAATCTGGGAGAAGGAAGTGCTGGGCGCATCGAAATTGAGCGGACCAAAAAACGCCAGCGCGGCGGCAATCGCGACGGCTGGAATCAGAAACACGCGCGACGAGGCGTCGAGCGCGAGCGCGCGTCCGAAAAAACTAAACGGCGCGTCGGAGGCGGTCGCGATGATCGCGCCGAGCGTGAGCGCGGCGAGCAACGTTGCGATGAACACGAGGCGGGGCCAGCGGCGCAAAAAACGAATCGCCACTCCGGCGATGATGCACGCGATAACGAGAAGGAGTACGCTCACGGCGCTTCTCCGCGACGATGGCGTTCCAAACCTTCGTCGAGCGAAATTTTCGCAAGGTGTGCGACGACGACCGCGAGCAACAGGTCGGCAATGTTCAGCAATCCGTACAGCATCAAACTCGATTCGGTCGCGGTCTCCAGAATACAAAAGCCACTGTTGAACAACAGAATGCCGACGCCGAGCCGCAACACATTGCGCGAGAGAATCGCGACAAGGATACCGGTCGCGATGAGGAACAAGCCGCTGAACAAGACGCGCGGCGCGAGATTCAAAAACGTCATCGAGGAGGCGATGCCGAAAATACTCGCGGCGACGAGCGCGAGCGCGAACAGGCGAAACGAAAATCCGATGATGAACATGTTGGCGTGGTACGCGCGGGTTTGGCGCGCGGTCAAGTACAACACCAACACGGCGAGCGCGCCGGAAATCGCGCGGAGGATCGCGGTTTCAAACGGAAGGAGCGCGTCGAGCACAACGGTGGCGAGGAGGTACTGCGCGGTCAGCGCAAAGAGGGCAACCCGCCAATCGGCAATCAGAACGATGATGGACGCCCCGGCGACCAAGCCGACGAGCACCGCCGCCTGGGCAACCAGTTCGAGGTCAGCGAACGGAGGCACGTTACTTGCCGCTTGCGAGAAAGTATTTGATCCAGTATCCGAAATCGGCGACCGAATAACTGCCGCGCACGCGGATGCGGCGCAATTCAAAAAGTTGATCCGTGGATTGGCGCGTGCCTTGAATTTCGGTCAGTCCGGCGAGGTATCCGGCGGAGCGCAACACATCCAGCGTCGTCGCCGTGTATTTGCCGGCGGGATAACAGAACGTTTTCACCGGCGTGCCGATGCGCGTTTCGATGGCGGCTTTGGATTCGGCGATTTCCTTCACCTGAAGCGCGCGTGGCAAGCGACTCAGATCCTGATGATCTAAAGTATGCGATGCGATTTCCATTCCCGCGATTGCCATGTCTTCCAACTGATTCCAGTTGACATAGCCAGGTCTTTTGCCTTCGACGAAATCGGTGATCACACTAATCGTGCCGACGAATTTGTACTTTTTCAGAATCGGGAATGCGAATTCGTAATTATCAAGATAACCGTCGTCGAATGTCAGCAAGATGGGCTTGGGCGGCAAAGGCGCGCCGTAAAGCAAATGGTCGGTCAAAGCGGAGACGGTAACCGGCGTGTACCCTTCAATCGCAAGATATTCCATCTGCGCGTCAAAATTCGCGGGGGTTACGGAGAGATCGAGCCGGTACTTGTCCGCGTCCGGCGGTGGAACACTGACATAGTGGTACATCAAAATCGGCACGCGCGCAGCGCGCAGACCAGGATCGCGCGTCGGCGGCACTGGCGTGCGCGTACGGGTGGGTGTAGATGTGGGCGTATCAGTTGGCGTGGGCGTGCTGGTCGGTGTGTTGGTCGGCGTCGGCGTCAATGTTGCAGTTGGCGTATTCGTCGCCGTTGGCGTGGCAGACGGAAGAACCAGCCCAGCCATATGCACCACTACAGGCGATTGTGAGGCGGGTCCCATCGCGTATCCAACGAGCGCCAACATCACCGCGATGGGAGTTGCCGATAGGAATCGTCTGAACTTCATTGCGAGTACGAGTATATCACAAGACGCCAGAAACGCAAACCACAGACCTTTGGTGGGTGCAGTTCAGTTTGGGGGCGAGTTCTGCATATCACGCTCGAACCGTCCAAAGCATAGCAGGGTAAACGAGGTTTATGTCAGCTGCGTGACGGTCGAATTCCAAGCTCACCCCGAAGTTGAACCACACTCCCGTTGGTGATTATCCATAAATTCAAAATGTCATTGATGAGGCGGTTTGTGCCGACGAAGCGATCCCCAAGTTGCTTGGGGATCGCTTCGCTTCGCTCGCAATGGTACTAGCCCCTCGCCGCTTTCAGTTTCGCATCAATCTCGCCGACCATCTGTTGATGCTTGATCCACCATTCCTGGCTCAGTTGCGCGTCGAGTTCTTCGACGGTCTTGCCCTGTTGCTCGACCCAGGTATAGTATTTGAGATTGTGCCACTGGCGACGCGTGTCCGTCGTGCCTTCGCGAATCCAATCCGTTCTTTGATCGCGGAAGATATGGGCGCGTGCGGTCGCTTCGGCTTCGTCCATCTTACCGAACATCTGCGTCATTTCGCCCATCACCGAATGATAGCGATCAATCGCATCCGTGCAGATCGTGACGACGGTGTCGTCCTTGCCCATCCCGTAGAATTTCGCGGTCTTGATCGCGCCGAGCACGTTGCACACGCCGCTGATGCCGAAGATCGTCGCCATCTTTTCGACGGACTCGCGCGGCACGCCGAAGCGTTTGACGAGCGTATTCCAGCCGGCTTCTTCGGTAAGCAGTTGCAAACCCTTTTTACATTCAATGTCGTCGAGGCACATAATCGCGTCTTGATTCATAACGTTATGAATCCAAGTCACATGCTTATCGCCAATGCCCTGAATGTCGTGCGAGCCATAGCCATTGTTGAACAGCGTGGGGCATTGAATCGGTTCGAGTCCGACGATCTTGTGATCGTGCCACACTTGCTTCAAACGATCACCGGCGGCAATCGTACCCGCGCTTCCCATCGCCGAGCAGTACGCGGAAATTTTGCCGGTGCCGATGCCTTGCGCTTTCAACACCTCCGCGAGTTCGACAATCGTGTTGCCGGTGACGTGATAGTGGAAACGATAGTTGCCCATCACCTCGAATTGATTGAGGATGCGGACCTGGGCGTTCTGGCTGAGGCGATGCGTCTCGTCGTAAATTTCCTTGACGTTCGATTCCGAGCCGACCGTCTTGATGATTTTCGCGCCGTACGATTCGATGCGCTGGAAACGTTCCTGGCTCATCCCCGCCGGCAAAACGACGATGCTGTCAAAGCCCATGCGACAACCGACGTACGCGCCACCGATGCCGTAGTTGCCGGTCGAGGGCCACACGAGCGTGTGCGTGCTGGGGTCCACTTCGCCGAACGATTGCTTTTCGATCAGCACCGAGTACGCCGCGCCGACCTTGTGCGAGCCACTCGGAAAATCCTTGCCGTAGAGGACGACGATGTTCGCGTCCACGCCGGTCAACTCCTTCGGCATGACGTGATAGTAGATGTTGTTGTTACCATCGCGCCAGGTGATGTTGAACAAGTTGATCGGGTCGAGCGGGTCTTGCGTCTTCGCTTCAATCGCGCGCTTGCGAATTTCCGGCGCGATTTTGTTGGGGTGAAGCATTTCTTCGAACGTAGGTCCGAGAATTAGTTTGGACATGTGTTACTCCTTGTGTTGTGTATCTCAGACCTGTCAGGTCTTGAAGACCTGACAGGTCTCGATTATCAGTCGCCATCGTTACCAATCAACTCGACAATGGCTTGAGTATCGAGCGGAAGATCATGTATCATTTTGAAATTGTCGCCGCCACCGAACCATTCCAACACAACATCGCGATTGAGGCGCGTCGGCTTGGCAGAACGGAAAGTCTGATACGACGAGTACGGATATTCGCGAAAGTCGTCAATAAAACCGTGCTTTTGTGGATTCACGTGAATGTAGTGAACCAGGTTGGCAAAGTATTCGTGATTGGTCACACGAATTCTGCCGAATGGTCGCTGAAAAAGATTGCCGGTTCGTCCGCACGCTATGTTGATGGATTTGGTGTAACTATTGAACAGATTGGAAAACTGTTGCGATGGATTCAAGACCTTTGATAGACCTGTCAGGTCTTTAGAGACCTGACAGGTCTCGCGTTCGCGAATCCTCACCAATAAATGGAAATGGTTTCGCAGCAGGCAATAGGCAAATGTTTCTGCCACCGGCTCGATGTACTTGGCATACAGCGTTAAAAAGTAGGGATAGTTGCGTTGCTCGCGAAAAATATTTTCGCCCGCGTTCCCGCGATTGTAAATGTGATAATAACCGCCGTGAACGAGTGGAATTTCTTTTTCCAACGTCACCTCCGCTTGGCAGACCTGACAGGTCTTTCATCCGCGTCGCTCTCCCCAGACCTGTCAGGTCTTGAAGACCTGACAGGTCTCATTCATTTACCACTCGCAATTTTTCCGGCGACCAGAGGGGGGCAAACTGCGCCACCCTCTGGACTCCCCCCAGAAATCAGAAATCCAGAATTCAGGAAACAGAACCAAACCCAGGGAAAGACTCGGCAACGCGAAACCCGATATCGTAGTAACGGATATGAGGATTGCTGCGGCCGCGGTACGCACAACGCGCGAAATCTCGATAGCTGCCCCAAGACCCGCCACGAAGAACGCGAGAATTCCCAGAATCAGGACCCCGCGGATTTTGTGCCGGTGAATTTTTATAGTACTCCGCGTCATACCAATCCGCGCACCACTCCCACACATTGCCTGCCATTTCTTTTACATGGTATGGGCTATCACCGCGCGAGCCGTACTTTCCAACTGGCGTTGTGCCTTTCTCGTTGTCGTTAAAGTTGCAACGAGTTGCATCGGGTTACTCGTTGCCCCATGGATAACATCGTCCATCTGTCCCGCGCGCGGCTTTTTCCCATTCCGCTTCGGTGGGCAAGCGTCCGCCCGCCCAATGCGCGTACGCGTTCGCGTCATCCCAGGTCGCATTCGCAACCGGATGCTTGTCCTTACCAGTGGGAAACCTGCGCCAGTTCTTGTCCCAATCGTACGGAACATCGCGCCCAGTCGCATCCGCGAATTTTTTGTACTCCTCGTTCGTCACCGGCGTTTCGCCAATGTAGTACGCGTCGAGATAAATTTTGCGCTGCGGTTTTTCGTTTTCAAACGATTTTGCGTCCCAGCCAAAGCGCAGATTCATTTCTAGAATATCGGCATCGCTCGTGCCGCGCAAAAATTCGCCGGCGGGAATCAGGATCATTCGTTTGCCATCTTTACCGTACTTGTAGGTCGGCGTGAACAGCGAATCCGGTTTCTCAATGGGCGGTGGTTCAGGTTCAAGCACCTCAATGCGCGGCGCGGGTGATTCGGGTTCGGCGGGTAGCGGCACAGGCATTTCAATCGGTTTATTCAATTGTGAAAGGAAACCGGTCAACGCGATGATTTGATTCGCGGTAAATTTGTCGCGAAATTTGAGCAGAAGCAAATCCACAATCGCAATTTGGATTTGCTTTTCCAAATCCAGCGCCGCGCCAAAATCCTTCCACTTGACCTCGCCGCCAATATGACGAACAAATTGTTGCGTTGCCGGTGTGCGTTCGCATTTTTTCAGAAAAGCCAAGCGTGGTCGTTTGTGTTTACGCGCGGTGGCGTACTCGCGCAAAACCGGATACGTGATTTCTTTGCCCAGCACCAAAACGAAAATATCGCACTCTTTGACCTTGCGCAAGTACACACGCGGCGCGGCTTCCGGCGACGCCGGGCTATCCTCAAATCGCCACGAACGCGAGACGGGCAACGCTTCAATCGCTTTTTTCGCGGCGGCGCGCTCGGCAATCAAATCGTCGCACTTGGGGTTCATCAGCGAACTGACGAACACAAGCAACGGTCGTTCGCTCAACGACTCGCGCACGGTCTTCGCCGCATCCTCCACTGGCTTTTGTACTTCATCCGTCGCCTTGCGAAACTCACGCAACGATTCGCCCACCATCCGCGCCAACTTTGGCAATTGGCTTGGACCAAATAGAACGAGCGCAACGATCAGAATAATCAGCAAATCTTGCGGTTGAAATCCAAACATCGTTTTTCTCCGTTAAAGAGCAAAACCGTTTGCCAACCCATCAACCATCGAACTATCGAACTGACCCTGCACAGCGAAACCCTACCGTTGCGTATCCACTTTCCGGTGAAATGTAATCGCGGCTGGCGCAGCGCGCGAGATCGGATGCGGCATCCCACGCGCCGCCGCGTAGCACACGCCAATCGCCGGATGCGGGACCGCGTGGATTTCGGTCGGGCGACAACTTGAAATAATCCTCCGCGTACCAGTCCGCGCACCACTCGGATACATTGCCGACCACATCCATCACGCCGAACGGACTATCACCGCGCGGCGAGAACTGATTCACCGGCGTCGTGCCGTGCACATTTGATTCGCGCGAGTTGAACCGTGTTACATCGAGCCGATTACCCCAGGGAAACCAACGACCGTCCGTACCACGCGCGGCTTTTTCCCACTCCGCTTCGGTCGGCAGGCGCTTGCCCGCCCACACCGCGTACGCGTTCGCATCATCCCAGGACACGCAGGTAACCGGGTGATCGCTTGCGCCGATCATGTACGAACGATAACGCTTATCCCAGTTTTCCGGCACTGGTCGCAGTGCGCCAGCATCGAGAAACTTTTTGTAATCGGCATTCGTCACCGGCATTTCGTCAATGTAATACGCGTCGAGGTACACGCGGCGTTGCGGCATCTCATCCGCAAACCACTCGCGCTTCCAACCGTATTGCGCCTCCATCTCGACCAGATCAGCATCACTCGTCCCCATCAGAAAAAACCCGGCGGGAATGAGGATCATTCGCTTGCCGTCTTTGCCGATGTGAACAGACACGAGATCCTCCGCGTAAGGGCGAGGCATTCGCCGAATTCGATTTCTTGCGGAAATGGTTTGGCATTCGCAAATCACCTTGTCGAGAAACACGATTGCGCGAATACCTCGCCCCTACAAAATCCGTTTAACCGCGTCGAGCGACGGCTCGATGAGCGTGCCTTCACCCGCAACTTGCATCGCGCTCTTGATGTCTTTGAGACCGCTGCCGGTGATGAGACACACAATCGTCTCGTCCGATTTCACAAGACCTTGCTTGACCGCTTTCTGCAATCCCGCATACGCGGTGGACGCCGCTGGTTCCGCAAACACGGCTTCGGTGCGCGCGAGATCGCGAATCGCGGCGAGAATTTCGTCGTCGCTCACGGTGAGGTACGCGCCGCCGGTCTCGCGCACCGCGCGCACCGCGCGCACCCCATCGCGCGGAATGTCTGCGCTGATCGAATCCGCGATGGTTGTCGCGTTGACCGGTGTAATCTTTTCCGTCCCAGCTTTCCACGCGTTGTAACACGCCGCCGAACCTTCGGCTTGAATGCCCATCAATTTCGGCATCTGGTTGATCCAACCCAGGTTCAACAAATCTCCAAGCCCTTTCCACAAACCGCTGATGATGTTGCCATCGCCTACAGATACAAAGATCGAATCAGGCGCAGTCCATTTGGCAATTGGTAATTGGTAATTGGTAATTTGCATCAACTGTTCGCAAATTTCAAACGACGCCGTTTTCTTGCCCTCGACTGTGAACGGATTGTACGCGGTGTTGCGACAGTACCAACCAAATTCTTTCGACGCGGCGAGACACAAATCGAATGCCTGGTCGTAGTTACCTTTGACGAGCATCACACGCGAACCGAAAATCAACAGTTGCGCGATCTTGGCTTGCGGCGCGGTTTGCGGTACGAAGATCACAGTCGGCATTTGCGCGGCGGCGGCGAGACCCGCGAGCGCCGCGCCCGCGTTCCCCGTGCTCGCCGTTGTGATGATCTCGACGCCGAGTTCGCGCGCCTTGGCGACGACGAACGCGCTCGCACGATCCTTGAACGACGCGGTCGGATTGCGTCCATCGTCCTTCAAATATAGATTGCTCAAACCGAGTTGCGCGCCCGCTTTCGTCGCGCGATAGAGCGGCGTCCAACCAACGTGAAGCGGCGGCGCGAATCGCGAAGCGTGCGCGTCGTCAATCGGTAACAGCGGCGCGTATCGCCAAATCGAAAAATCGCGCGACTCGGAAATTTGGCGCGGCGATGTCGTCGCGGCAATCGCCTTGTAGTCGAGGATCGTGTCGAGGATGCCATCATCGCCGTGCTTGGGGCAAACATAGCGCACCGCGTTCGATTCGTACTCAGCGCCGCACAGCGTACATTTGAAATGAAAAGTCATTGTGTCTCCCATCGTGCGCGATCACACATCACGCGTCACGAATTCAGTAGTTCCTTTGCGCGCGCCACCAATTCCGGATTATCCACTGCGAGTTCGAGCACGTGAGCGAAATCGGAACGCGCCCCGGTATCGTCGCGATGTGCGCGCCGCGCATTCCCGCGCCAAAAGAAAAACTCGGCGACATTGGGATTCTGCGCGATGGCGGCATCGAATTCGCGCATGGCATCCGCGATTTTCCCGCGATGGAACAGCGCGAGCGCCAAACTGTGGTGAACGCCTGCCGCGTTGTTCCCCGCGCGCGGCAACGCTTCGCGAAAATATTTCTCGGCGTCGGTGTAGCGCTTTTGCATCTGCCGCATCTGCCCGATGTTGTAGAGCGCACGCGGATTCCCAGGATCGAGTTTCGCCGCGGCGCGATACTCGGCAATCGCCGATTCGGCGTGCCCATACGCCGCGAAAAAATTGCCGCGCTCGATGATCGGATCGGGTGTGCCAGGACGCGCGGCAATCGCGTTGTCCAGTTTGCGTAATTCATCGCGCGCGTGTGTGTCCAGACTCACTTCCCAACGTTTGACCCAGGCGCTGCGGTCGAGCAAAAACAATCCAATCACCAGGATTGCTTGCGCGATAAAAACAGCTACACCCAGGTTCGGAAGCGCAAAATAGATCGTTTGCCAATCGCCTTCAAAACCGGCGAACGTGATCAGCGGATAACCGACGAGCGCCCAACCCAGTTGAATCCGCGCGGACGCGAGCATCGTGTACTTGAACCATGCTCGGTTGGAAACGCGCGTCAGAAGCAAGAGGGCAAATCCGAAAATCACCGACACAAGATTGCCCGCGAGCGAAATCCACCAATCTTGCAAGTCTGTGAATCGCCCGCGCGGAATCACGTATCCGAAAAACAGCGCGTAGTGAAATCCGCCACCGAACCAATCAATCGTTCCGCCCATTTGGTACGTCGCCGCGGCGTGACCGAGTTCGTGCAGAAACACACCGATTGGCACGAGCACGAAGAACGCGAGTTCGCTCGCGAGTCGCCGGTCGAACGGGGACAACTCGTCGTCGGTGAACGCGCGCCAATTCTGCTTGAGTGTCCACAACGCGCGCACGCCAAGCACCGCGTAGAAAATCGAGAGCAGGTCAAATAGTCCCATAGTTTGCTCATGCGATAATGCGATAATGCGATAGTTGAAAACGCAGTCACGTAACTATCGCACTATTCCACTATCGAACTATTGCGCTTTCAGAATTTCCCGGATCTGTTCCAGATGCTCGCGCTCGTGTTCGAGCATTCGTCGCGCGACCTTGCGCGGCGTCCATTCTTCGCCGCCGTGATTGGTCACGCGCGCGCGTTCGTCGGCGGGTAAATTCTGGAGACGTTGCAACACGAGCGCGCGCGTCGCCGCGATGCGCCACAACAATTCCGGCAAGCCGCCTTCGTCCAGCCGCGACGCGTACCACAGATCCGCTTGCGCGAGATGCGCGAGGATGTTGCGGATTGCCCAATCATTTTCACCCGATTTGCGAGTGAGCGCGTCCGCCGGCATCGCGGCAAGAACGCGGAGCAACTCTTGACGCGAGAGCGCGGCGCGATGCCACAAGTCTTCGAGTTCGTCATAATTCATCGCCGCGTAATCCGGCGGCAAGATCGTGCTCTCCGTTTCGGTCACGTCGAGCTCGATTGCTTCATTCGCATCCGGCGCGTCGAGATGATGTTGACGCAACCACGCGAGGTACGCCGCGATGGCTTCGCGCACATTCGCCATCGCTTCGTCCTTCGTCTTGCCGCGCGCCACACAACCAATCAACGCGGGAACATGCGCGAGATAGCCACCCTCTTCAATCGCTTCGGCAGAAGTTTCGAGAAAGACCTGGTATTGGGGCATGTCACCTCCCAGTCCGATCGTGCAATAGTGTGTTAGTGCGATAGTTGAATGTTCGCGCATCAACTATCGCACTATCGAACCATCGCACTATCGCACTATGTGCGTTCCCGTTTCACCGCGCAACGCGCGCCCGATATTTTCCGGATTCGTGATGATCGCATGCTTGCCGCCGGCTTCGAGGAACCAAATGATCGCTTGCATCTTGGGCGCCATCGAACCTTTGGCAAAGTGCGTGCCGTCGGCGAGATACTGCTTCGCTTCGGCGAGCGTCAGCTTGTCGAGCCATTGCTGATTCGGCTTGCCAAAGTTGATCGCCACTTTTTCGACCGCGGTCGCGATCAAGAACATATCCGCTTTGATTTCGCGCGCGAGCAAACTCGATGCGAAATCCTTGTCAATCACCGCTGCGGTGCCGCGATATTCGCCGTCACCAACGTCAATCACCGGGATGCCGCCGCCGCCGACCGTGATCGCGATGATACCTTGATTGAGCACGGCTTCGATGGTCGTTTGCTCGACGATTTCTGCTGGCTGTGGCGAGGGCACAACGCGCCGCCAACCGCGTCCCGCATCTTCGACGACACTCCAGCCCATTTCGTTTTTGCGGCGCATGGCTTCGGCTTGATCCATAAAACTGCCGATGGGCTTGGATGGATTCTTGAACGCGGGATCCTCCTGGTTCACCAAAACCTGGGTGATGATCGTCGCGACGCGTTTCTTGATCCCGCGATGGTACAACTCGTTTTGCAACGCTTGTTGCAATTCGTAACCGATGGCACCTTGCGAGTCTGCGCCGCACACGTCGAGCGGGACTTCGTGCATCCCTTCGACCTTCGCCGCGATCTCGGATCGGCGCAAGATGAAACCGACCTGGGGACCGTTGCCGTGACCAATCGCAATGTCCCAGCCCTGCTCGACCATATCGGCGATGTGGTGCGCGGTCTCGCGCAACGCCGATTCCTGGTCTTCGACCGATTGATGCGCCGCGTCTTTGATCAGCGAGTTACCGCCAATCGCGATGACCGCCAGTTTACGTTTTGTCTTCTTGACGGTTTTCTTCGCGATGGGTTTTGTAATTTTCTTTTTTGTGGGCATTTGAATTCCTTCCGAGTGCAATAGTTCAATAGTGCGATAGTCGCCAATTCAGAGTTTCAACTATCGCACTATTGCACTATCTAACTCATCGTCAGAGCCATTACCGCTTTTTGCGCGTGCAAGCGATTTTCGGCTTCGTCGTACACGACCGAGTTCGGTCCATCAATCACGCCATCGGTCACTTCGATGTTGCGGTCGGCAGGCAGCGGGTGCATGTAAATCGCGTCGGGCTTGGCTAACTTCATCTTGGCTTCGTCGGTGATCCAGTGCTTGTACGAGTCCTGCATCTTTTTGCCTTCGGTCTTGTCGTCCGTTGTCAACAAGGGACCCCAGGATTTGGCGTAGATAATGTCCGCGTCCTTGAACGCTTTCTCCATGCCATTCTTGTCGTCCACGATGTCGAACGCCGTGCCGAATTTTTTCGCTTGCTCTTGCGCCTGCCCAACGATGTCAGGCATCAGTTTGAATTCCGGCGGATACGCAAGCGTGACATCCATGCCAAAGCGCGGCATTTGCAGGATCAGCGATTGCGGCACCGAGATCGGTTTGAGGTACGACGCGGCATACGCCCACGAAACGACGATCCGTTTTCTCCGCAGATCGCGTCCCTTCTTTTCCATGATCGTCATCAAGTCGGCGAGGCATTGGAACGGGTGATAGATGTCGCACTGCATGTTGAGAATGGGCGAACGCGAATACTTGGCGACTTCGTTGATGTACTGGTTGCCGAATTTCCAATCGCATTGGCGAATCGCGATGCCGTCGAAATAGCGACCGAAAATTTCGCCGATTTCCTTCGCCGTGTCGCCGTGCGAAATCTGCGTCGTCTCCGAGTCAATGAACGCGGCGTGACCGCCGAGTTGCGCCATGCCCGCTTCGAACGAGCCGCGCGTGCGCGTGCTGGAGAAAAAGAACAGCATCGCGAGTACCTTGTCGCGTAAAATCGGATGCGGTTCGTTCAACGCGCGTTTGCGTTTCAGATCGAACGCAACCTCCAATACGGTTTCGACTTCTTCTTTCGAGAAATCCAGGTCGCCGATCAAATCGCGACCGTGTAAGAATGTTTGCATGTGATAGTCTCCTTGTCTTGTAGTCTGATAGTCGGGTAGTCGTTAGTCGAATAGTCGTCAGTCGCGTGATTTGCTGCCGCGCAAGTACGCGATCATGCCGTTGATGAGTTTCTTGGCTTCAGATGCCAGGTCGTGTGCCGCTAGTCTTTCATCTTGGGTGATGTACTTGCGGTCTAGCGCAAGATATAATTCCGATTGCGTTTCACTTGCGGAGCGTCGCGCAATTTTCAGGAAACGAATGAACTCTGGATCGGAACCTGAATCGAATCCTTCTGCGATGTTGTGCATGACGGATCCTGCCGCGCCCTGAATCTGGTTTCGCAATTTGAAATCCTTGGCGAACGTCGTGTGTTCGGTCAGATCATAAATCGTGTTCGCAAGTTCGCGCGCCTTTTGCCATGCCTTGAGATCCTCGAATCGCTCGATCTTCGCCATTCCAGCCTCCACTGTGAGACTATCCGACTATTCGACTACGTGACTATTCGACTGCTCCCAAAACCATCGCGATCAACGTCATGCGCATCACCACGCCATTGAACGCTTCTTGCCAATAACGCGACCAGCGCGTAATGTCCACATCGAGTGGAATCTCGTCCATGCGCGGAAGCGAATGGAGCAGAATCGCATCGCTCTTGGCTTTGCCCATCAACAATTCGCGCGTGATCTTGTAATTCGCCGGCGTCAGCGACTTGTCCTTGCTCGCTTCCTGGCGCGCCTGCGTGTAATCCGGTTGAATTACTGGCTCGACCAAAATCACATCCGCGTCCGCAATCGCTTGCTCGACATGCTCGGCTTCGGTAAAGTTGAGTCCGTACTGTTTGAAATCGGCTTTGTACTCTTCCGGCATCCGCATATCGGGCGAGTTGGGGAAGAGGTCGTTTGCGCCCGGCGAAACGAACGTGATGGGGCAATCGAATTGCGAGAGCGCGTAACCGAGCGAGTGCATCGTGCGCATCCGCATGTCGCCGACAGCGAGCCAGCGTAAACCGTCAATGCGACCCTTTTCGCGGAGCACGGTGTAGAGATCGGTAAGAATCTGGGTCGGGTGTTCGCCCCAGCCATCGCCGCCGTTGATGATCGGCACGCTCGACCATTTCGCGGCTTCATGCGGCGCGCCTTTTTGGAAATGGCGCATCACGATCACGTCGCCGTAAAATTCCAACATCTTGACCGTGTCCTTGATGGACTCTTGATACCAGTCGCCCGCGCGCGTCATTTTCGCGTCCGAGAAACCGGTCACGTGCCCGCCGAGGCGGTGCATCGCGGCTTCGTGCGCGAGGCGCGTGCGCGTGCTGGGTTGATAGAACGCGGTGACGAGCGTTTTCTCTTTGAGCATGTCCACGTTCTTGCGCCCGCGCGCGATCACTTCCATCTTTTGCGCGACGTCAAAGACGTGGAAAAACTCGTTCCGTTCAAATTCCTTGAGCGACAAAATGTCGCGTCCGGCAAAACTACGCATGGTAAAATCCTCCTTTGGGTTTGTGGTTTATTTCAATTGTCATTTCGAGCGAAGCGAGAAATCTCACCCTGTGAACGCAAGTCGGAGATTTCTCGCTTCGCTCGAAATGACATATTTCACGCGAAGCGTTCATCCTTCACGCGAAGCGTTCATCCTTGCCTTCTCGATCTCCGCCAGCGTTTCCTGCGCTGATTGCAAACTTGGCGAGCGCAGGCGCGTGAAAATCTCGACGGCGCGGCGGGAGAGGGATAATGCCTCATCAAAATTGCGGTTTTGTTTGAGCAGGGCTTTGGTGAGGCGGTGACAATTGTTGGCAATCAACTCCTGCCGCCCGATTTTTTCTGCCAGCGCGAGGGCTTCGCGGGCGAGGGATTCGGCTTCTGTCCACTGCTCGCGGTCGAGGGCGAGTGCTGCTAGGCTGCCTGTGGCGTCAGCAATACCTTCATCAAATCTGTTTCTCTTGTAAATTTGCACGGCTTCGCGGTAGTCGCGCTCGGCGGTGGGGTAGTCTTTGTTGGCGTGTTCCGCTTCTGCCAGATGGTTCAGGGCAATGGCGACATCGTCGCTTTCGGGGGAGATGGAGCGGTCAATTTCCAGCGCTTCACGGTAGGCGGTGATGGCGGCGGGATAGTCTTTGTTCAGTTCGTGACCGATTCCGCGCAATTGGATGACAATCGCTTTTTTGCGCGGGATGCTGTCCTGCCAGTGTATAGCGGCGCGGGCGGCGCACGCCAGCACTTCGGCGGGTTGGTTGCGGCGTTGGTAGGTTGTTCCCGCATAGTATGCGTTTGCGCCTGCATTTTCTTTGTCATCTGTTGCGATGGCGCGTGCTTCGGCTTGTTCGGAAAGCCAGATGCGCTCATCCCATTTGCCCATGAAGTTGAGAAAGAACATGAGTTGATTGCACACCCTTTGCAGGCGGGAGTTGTCGCCTGTCAGCAGGCGCGTCAGGGCGGCGGAGATGAATTCCCATTCGGCGTCCAGCATGGGGAATTTTTCATAGTCTTCGCTATCGCCACCGTATTGCATGGCGAGGGCGTAGGCGCGGTCGGTGAGAGCGTCGCCTGTTTGGGTGACGGCTTCGGGGCGGCGTGTGCGGATGAATTTCGCTGTCAGCGGGGGTAAAAAATAGGTTTGGGCGGACAGGTCAGAGGTCAGGATGGAGCGGTCGGTCAGGTCTTCCAGCGCGGTCTCGGCTGCGCGGTTGGGCAGGTCGGTCATGTCCGCGATCCACTTGAGTTTGGCAGGCAGGCTGAAATACGTCAGCGCGGCGAGGACTTGAGTCTCGTCGGGGCTAAAGGTCTTCAGCAGGTCGCCGAAGATGTATTCGAGCGGGTCGTTGCCTTTGGGGGCTTTGTCAATGAAGGCGCAGGCTTCGGCGATGGTGCGGCACTGCGAGCCATCACGCCCCAACTGCCCCGCGATCCAGCGGATGAAGAGCGGGTTGCCCTGCGTGATCTCGTACAGGTCTTCGCGCTCTTTTTGGGAGGCGCGGGCGAGGCGCGGATATTTGGCGGCGAGTTCGGCGATGAGTTGCAGGGCTTCGTCGCGGGCGAGGCGGTCGAGGCGCACGATGCGCGCATCCACGTCGGTGCGGCGGCGGGAGGTGACGATGGCTTTGTTCCCTTCGGGCAGGCGCGAGAGGAATTGGAACAGGCGCGTGCGCTCTTCTTCGGGCAGGGTTTCCAAATTGTCGAAGATGATCAGCGCCTTTTTGCCCGCCAGCGCGAGGCGCAATGTGTTGGGGCGCTCATCGGGCGCGAGTTTTTCGAGTCCGTCTGCGCCCAATTCCTTGCCCAGTTCGTCCAGCATGGCGAGGTAGGTCGGGCGGGTGAAGTCGGTCAGTTTTGCTTCGCCTTCGGCAGTCAGTTCGCGCACTTTGGCGGTGATGAAGATTTTGCGCTCGAAGAGTTCCGCTGGCGCGTCGTGCGCGGCTTTGATGGCGAGGGCGGTCTTGCCGATGCCGCCAGGTCCGTCAATGAGTGCGCCCCAGGTGCGGGATTCGAGGGAGAGGGCGGATTTGATGATGTCGAGTTCTTTGACGCGACCAATGAAGAAGCCCTCGGGTGGGAGGGTGTTGCCGCGAGGTGGAGTAATTGGTGATTGGTGATTGGTGATTGGTTTGAGTTCGTCAAGATAGTTATGAACGGATGTGGCAATTTTCATTCCCAGGTCAGCGGGAGAGGTGAAAAAGTCAACAACTTTTTCTTTTAAAATTTTTGCTTTGAACTCATCCAACTTTTTAATTTTTGCCGCGTCTTTTTCCATCATCTTCGGCGGCCAAGGTTCGTTCTCGTCCACCACAAAACACAAAACACGTTTGCCTTTGCTTTTGGCGTGAAGGTATTCCTGCTCTGTGATCGAAACATCCGCACCTTCGGGAATAAATCCGTAACGATAGGCATAAATGCCAATGACGAGGTCGCATTTTCCCAGTTGGTCAAGCGCAACGCTGGTTGCTTCTTCTGTCCGCGCGCCAAAAATTTCCATGCGCCCGACTTCTTGCCCAATGCGTTCCAATGCATCGTGCGCGGCTTTGCGATGTTCGATCAAGTCAATGTAGGTGGAGGAGAGGAAGACTTTCATCGTTGTCCTCATTTGCATCTAGTGCGCGCTGTTCGGTGCGCCCACGCGCCGAATCACGTGGAACGAAAAATAACCTGGAACGAAATAACTGATCGAATAATCCACGACGCGCCCGTCGTGCGTGCACAGCTGCGCGTCGAGTTTGTGAAGCGGCTCGCCGGCTTTGATTTTCAACTTGCGCGCAATCGTCTTGTCAGCCGATTCAATCAGGATGTCCGTGCGCGAGTGGCTCAGATGCAAATCGCGGCGGCGCAATAAAAGGTCGAGCACCGAGCCGCGAAAATTTTTATCGAGGTCTTGCCGTTGCAGGACGGTGGTCGGCACCACGTCCACGAGATACGCAATCGGACGCGCGCCGGTCAAAATCACGCGCGCGACCGAAATCACCGCGACGCGCTCGGACAATTGCAAGCATTCGGCTTCGGTCGGCGTCGGCTCGCGTTCTTCGATCACTGGCTCGCCCATCTGGGTCGCCAAACCGATGCGCCGCGCGAGCGTTTCCAGACTTTCGAGTTCTTCGAGCCCCGCGTCAATGCGCGGCAACATCGGCGCGACGAACGTCCCTACCCCGTGGCGGCGCACGACCACGCCGCGTTGTTCGATCTGGGAAAGGGCTTCACGAATCGTCGCGCGACTCACGCCGAACCGTTGGCTAAGTTCGGTTTCAGAAGGCAACCCACCATTGTCGCGCGCGAGTTTGCCGGCGTGAATGCCGGCGAGGATTTCTTGCACGACCTGGCGAGCGAGGGAAATGTTTCGACGCACCATAACCGTTTCCAAATCTGCCAGACGACAGTCGTCTGACAACTTGAATTATACAGAAAATGGAAAAGAAGTCAAAAAGGGAAATGCGACAATATGCTTCGAGTTACAGCGGTGGCTCAATCAAAGCCAACGACTCGGCAATCGCATCTGCCGGAGACATCTCGCGCGAGGGATGCGCTTTGTCCATCGAGTCATGGCGATGATGGGGAAAGGTCGCAACGTCTTTATGATGAGGCGCATTGTCCCATCGCGCAATAGACTTGTTTCCCGCATCCAAAAGTTGATAGCGGTATTTGGTTCGTACAACTTGATCGTTCACGATGACAACATACTCTGCAAGATGCAATACGTGTCCCTGAACAAATTTCAGTACGGCTTTGATGTAACACTCATTCTCGTCAATCTCGCGGTATGAAACATCCGAAGAGACAATCGCCGAAACGGGTCCGATGAGCACGAGCAATTGACGATAGTATTCCTGCGCATTCACGCCGCGACCTCAATCAGTACTTGGGCTTTTTGCATCCACACCGCCCGCCCGCGCGCCGCGGCAAACCAATCAAAGTACTCCTCAGCATCACCCAGCTTGCCCGCGTCGAATTCCGCCAGAAACTGATCGGTCGTCATCTGAAATCGTTGTTCAAAAGATTGACACTCTTTGGCAAACTGTTCGTATCGCAAACGCGCCATCACGGCTTCGCTTTTCAAAGCCGCCTTCACAATATCCTTGACGATGTGATCTGGAAAGGGTGATTGGGTTGATAGTTCAAGAACCATTTTGCACCTCGTTTATCGTTGCGCCAATTATATCACATTTACACCAACCACTCGCCTGCCCACAACTCGCCGTGCGGCATCCCGCTCTCACGCGCCGCGCGCACGACGGCATTGACATCGAGTGGCACGCGATGAAATTCAATCGCGATGTTCTGGTCGCGCGAATCCAGAATCGCGTACTCGCTCCACGGTGGACGGCGCAACTGTCCCAGGGCGTCACGCTCCATCGGCATTCCGACGCTCCCCGGATTGATGACGAGTGCATCGCGAAATCGTCGCAACATTTGCTGATGCGTGTGTCCGCCCGCCAACACCGTTGCGCGATAATCGCCCAAGCGTGATTGTAATTCATTCTCCGGCGTCGTCGCGAGAATGAGATCCGTGTTCGATTGCGGCGAGCCGTGAAAACAAAGCAAGGTCTGGTTGCCCTCAAGTTGAATGTTGACGCGCGGCTGGAACGCGCGCATGAACTCAAGGTCGGCGGACGAAAATTGTTGCATCTCCCATTCGAGCATCGCCATCAAGCGCCGTTCTTTTTCGGAATTGGGATCGTACGTTTGCGGCACGAGAAACCACTCGTCGGTATTGCCACACACGACCGGACAACCCAGCTCGCGTACGCGGCGAATGACCGGCACGGGTTGCGGTCCATTCGCCGCGACATCGCCGAGGCAAACGATTTGGTTGACATGGTCGCGCTCGATGTGAGCAAGGACAGTTTGCAGAGCAATAAAGTTTGCGTGAATGTCGGAGATCAGCGCGATTCGCATTCGATTCCTCCAGCCAAAGCATCTTGAATTACTGGCTCATTCTAGCACAATTCAGAACAATGCAAAAACGAGCGCGCAGTTGCACGCTCGTTTTGCTTGAACAATCCGATCGAGTCGCCGACTTACGGGGACTCGAACGGCACGTACCCGCTCTCCGCGATTGCCGCTTTGCCTTCGGCAGTCAAGAGCCAATCGCGCAACTGCGCGGCGGAACTGTTTCCCGGCAAGTTTTTCCGTGTGACCACATACACCGGCGCGGTCAACGGATACGCGCGCGTCGCAATGTTCTCCGAGGTCGGCTTGATTCCGTTCACGCCGACGAGTTTCACATTCTTGTCCGGGAGCATGAATGTCGCGTAATAGTAAACCGAGTAGCCGACACCCTGTGGATCTCTGCCGATGGCATTGACCGCGCCCATCATCGTTTCGATGATCATATCAGGTGCTTGAATCATCGGCGTGCCTCGCATCACCAAAGCATCCATCAATTCCTGGCTACCCGAGTTGCGGTCGCGCTGGTACGCTTTGATCGTTCCCTTACCGCCCAGAGTCGCCCAGTCCGTGATCTTGCCCGTGTAAACATCACGCACGTTCGTGATGGTGAGATTGTCCACCGGATTTTTCACGTTGACCAGGAACACGAACGCATCGAGTGCGAACGGGCGCGCGTCCAACTCGACGCGGTTTTGTTTTGCCGCGTTCAACTCATCTTCCGATGGCGCGCGCGCGACCAGGATCAGATCGGTTTTGCCGTTGATGAGATTCATGTACGCCGGGTTCGTTCCGGTATGCTGGGTCGCCTCGAATAGTTTGTTTGCCTCGGCGCGCAAGCTTTCTTTCAAATCAGGCGCGATGGTGCGCTCCGAAAAAATCGGTTCTTGCCAGACACAGCGCAGACCGAACGCCTTGCATGCGATCACGATATGCAACGGCTTGGTCGAAGTCGAGCCGTCCACCCTGGGATAGTCGCGCGCGATCAAGTTGAGGTCCGGTTTGATTGTTGGCGTCGCGGTGGGCGCGATAGTTGGGGCTATCGGCATAGAGGCGCAACCGAAACAAGTCAGAAGAAACACAACGATGCCAAGCAAAGTTTTCTTCATTTCGCCCTCCCACTTATTCGAGGTCAAACGTCACGGTCACGCGCGCACTGATCGAGATTTGTCCAGGCGCGAAGGTGCCTTCTTCGCTGAAGGCGCCGCCGCCGCCAACATTCTGAACGACGTTCTGCGACATCGCCCCACCCCACCGCGCGCTGTACGACGACCACCAACTCGATTGGTTCTCTTGAATAGATTGCGGTTCCCCGATTTTGCGTCCTAGTTCGCTCGCCAACGCGCGCGCTTTTTCCCGCGCCGCTTGAATCGCCAGCGCGCGCGCCTGATCGCGATACTTGCGGAGTTCGGTCGTGCGAAACTGGACGCCTTGCACGTGCGTTGCACCCGCGCCCAACGCGCCCGTGAACACATCCTCGAATTTGGAAACGTCTTTCAACGTGATGACGACCGTCTTGCGGATAAAGTAGCCGATGAAATCCGCGTCGGTGTAATAGCCGTTGCGATAGCGCGGCTCGACGTTGATCTGATCCGTTTGGACATGCTTGGGGTCAATTCCAAAATCCTTGGTCAGCGCGGTAATTCTCTTGACGCGGTCGTCATTCTGTTTTTTCGCGATCTGGATGTTCTTGTCCCAGGTCTCCACACCCAGGATCAAAATTACTTCATCGGGGGCAACTTTGATTTCCGCGTCACCCGTTGTCGTGATCGGACGCGCGGCTAGAGCAGGCGCGGCGCGATTTTCCGCGCGGAGAGACGGCGTGCCTAGCAACGCGAGAATACCAGTGAACAGAATCGCCACAAGCAAAACACTTTTTCGCATTTTTTCCTCCGTTAATCTGTTAATCGCATAGCCACGATTGGACTATCCGACTACAAGACTAACAGAGGAATGTGTCAATCGTGTGGCAAAGGAGGAAAAGTTTGAGGACGATTACGCGGCAGGCAAGGAGAAACGTACAGTCGTGCCTTGTCCTTCGCGGCTTTCGAGTGCGATGCGACCGCCGTGCGCGACAATGAGCGTTTGCGCGATGGCAAGCCCCAACCCCGCGCCCGCCGAATCCTGGGGATCGCGCGCGCGCGATTTATCGGCGCGATAAAATCGCTCGAACACGCGCGCTTGCTCGGCGATGGAAATACCCGGTCCGCGATCGTGCACCGATACGGTGACGTTGCCCGATGCCGATGCGACATTCACGCGCACCGTTTCGTCCGGCGGCGAATAGCGAATCGCATTGTCGAGCAGATTGACGAGCACCTGGCGAATGCGATCCGGGTCGGCGTGAACCTGGGTCGGCGAACCTTCCACGACAATCGCGACGCGCGGCGCGGCGAATTCGTCCGCGCAATCGCGCGCCAAAGCGGTGAGATCGAACGATTCGCGGCGCAAGGTCAGGGCTTGCGAATCGGCACGCGAGAGGATAAGCAAATCGTTGACGAGTCGAATCAAACGATCTGTTTCGCCTTCGATGGACGCGAGAAACTTGTCGCGCGCGGCAAGATCGTCCACCGCACCATCGCGTAGAGTCTCGACCAAGCCCTTGATCGCGGTGAGCGGCGTGCGAAGTTCGTGGCTGACGTTGCCGACCAGATCGGTGCGCGCTTGGAGCGTGCGCGCAAGATCGCCGCTCATCGAGCGAAACTCGCGCGCGAGTTCACCCAATTCATCGGACGCGCGCGCGTCGAGCGGGTAATCGAAATTACCTGGCGCGAGTTGATGCGCCGCGCGCGTGAGTTGGCGCACTGGTTGCGCAATCGCGCGCGCCAAAATCGCGCCGACCAACGCGGACAGCACGAGCGACACCATCGCGGAGATGAACAACCGCGCGCGCAAATCCGCGAGCACCGATGCCACATCGCGCATCGGCTGTCCCAGGTACACCGCGCCGATGCTGCGTCCATCGCGGCGCAGCGGTACCGCGACAAAAATCCAATCGTCTTGCACGCGCGACTGTTCTTGTCCGTTCAGCGCGGCGGCAACCAGCACGTCGTTGCTGAGATCGCGTCCGCGCTCGACGTTGGCGCTATCGGCTTGGACGACCCCGCGCGCATCCACCACGCGCACGCGCGTGTCCAACTCGGCGCTCAAACGAATTGCGACGTTGTCCAATGAATTCGGCGCGGTGTTCTGGACTTGGACATTGACCTGGCTCGTTTGTTGCTGGAGCGCGTTCTGCGCCGGGGACTGGATTACGGGGGAAACATTCGCCGCACTCGTGGATAGCAGCGCTTGCGCGGTCAAACGCGCCTGGTTGGTGAGACTCTGTTGCAATGCCTGGACGAAATAACCTTGCACGAGCGAGAACAAAACGAAACTAAGCAAGGTCATTGCAATCGCAATCACCAACAAATGACTTAGGACAAGCCGCGTGGTCAAACGATTAAACATCGTCGCTCAATTTGTAGCCGGCGTCGCGGACCGTGACGATCAATTCGCATTCCGCCGCGACCTCGCGCAGGCGCGCGCGCAAGCGTTTGATCGCCGAGTCCACCGTGCGCGTGTCGCCGTAATAATCATAGCCCCAGACCTGGTTGAGCAATTCTTCGCGTGAGAACACACGACCTGGGTTTGCCATCAGTACGCGCAGTACCTCGAATTGAATCGCGGTCACGTCGAACGGCGCACCGCGCCAAGCAACCTGGTGACGCGCCACATCCAATCGCAAATCGCCGGCTTGCAACACGAGCGCGGTTTCGGCGGATTTGGGTTGCGCGCGGCGCAAGATCGTTTTGACGCGCGCCATCAACTCGCGCACGCTGAACGGCTTGACGACGTAATCGTCCGCGCCGATCTCCAAGCCGACGACGCGATCAATCTCTTCGTCCTTGGCGGTGAGCATGATGATCGGCAGATCGCCCTCTTTGCGGAGCGCGCGGCATACTTCCAGTCCATCCATCCCAGGTAGCATCAGATCGAGAATCACCAGGTCGGGATGTTCGGCGCGCGCGAGTTTCAACGCCTGCTCGCCGTCGCGAGCCACAATGGGTTGATGACCGGCTTTGATCAGATTGTACATCAGCACATCCACGATGGATGGCTCGTCGTCCACCACAAGAATTCTGCTCATCGCTCAAATGATAACGCGATTGTGTGTCAATCGCGTGTCAGTTTCGAGACAAGTGTATGATGACGATAAATATTTGGGACGCGGATGAACGCGGATTTTCGCGGATAAGAAAAAATCCGCGTTCATCTGCGTCCAATCATTTGTGGCAATAACGCGTACCACTCCGTCGCGCGCACCACATCGTCCACGCGAATATGTTCGTCCACGATATGCACGCCACTTTCTTCGCCGGGACCGAAACCGACCGACGGAATTTGCGCGACGCCTGCCCAGTACGCGCCGTTCGTCGAAAAGTTCCACTTGCCGGTTGTCGTATCCCAGCCCAACGCGCGCGACGTTTCGATTGCCGCGTGGATGAGCGGATGCGATTCCTCGAACAGCCACGTTAGGAAAATTTGTTCGTGCTCGCGCACATAACCGTTGTAACTCGGTTGTGTGTACCGCAAAAATTCCACGTCGAAATCGGATGACGGCAATAATGCGCGCACCTGCGCGAATGCTTGCTCGGCGGTCTCGCCAACCGTCAAGCGACGATCCAGCACAATCGAGCAACGATCCGGCACGACGTTGAGCGAACCAGCGCACACGTCAATGTGCGTCGCGACAATCGAGCCGCGACCCAGGAATGGATCGTCCGCCAATCGCGCGTCGAGTTCGGGAATCGCGCGCAGCACGCCGGTCATTTTATAGAGCGCGTTGTCGCCAAGCCAATGCGACGCACCGTGCGCGCTCTTGCCGCGCGCGGTCACACGCAATTCGACGCGCCCCTTGTGTCCACGCACCACGCGATTGTTCGTCGGTTCGCCAATGACGACGAAGTCGGGATGGATGTGTTCTTCCTCGACAAACACTTGCGCGGACAAACCCTCGCACCATTCCTCAATCGAACCGAAATAGTACGCAGTGAATCCGTCGAGCAGCCCCAGGTCGTGCGCGATTTTCAAGCCGTAAATCATCGGCGGCGTCGAACCTTTTTCGTCCACCGTGCCGCGCCCGTACATCATTCCGTTTTCGATTGCGCCGCTGAATGCGCCGTGTTTCCACTCGCGTTCGTCGCCCACGCCGACCGTGTCGAGGTGCGAATCGTACAGTAGGATACGTTTGCCATCGCCGATTTTTGCAACGATGTCGCCGTACGGCGCGTAGTGAATATCGCGAAAGCCGAGCGCGCGCAATTCGCGTTCGACGCGCGCGGCAACCTCACGAATGTTGCTGTCGAAACTCGGAATCGCGACGAGGTCGCGGAGAAAGTGGATGATGGTGTCGCGGTACGAAGCGACACGCGGACGGATCGTGTCAATCATTCAAGATTTATCTCACGCTGAAATTTTTCACCGTGTCGAGAACATCGTTGACATAGATTTGTACGCGATATCTTCCAACTGGGAACCCTCGCGACAGAGCGAGAGTAAATTCGATGTTGCGCGTACTCGATGAGACAAGATCCGCTTGTCCTAGTTTGGCATTCGCCGGCATGGCTTGACCAACATCGGTCACGCACCAGATTGCTTTGAATCTGGTGTTCGACGGGGCATTCACGATCCCCAACACCGTGTAGATTTTGTCGGTTGGTCTGAATTCGTCTTTTGGATTGATCGGTTCGCCATCCGGCTCACGCACTGCGCTTGCCAACGCCGACTTGGTAATGATACCCGATGACCTGGGTTGAACCGGGGCTGGGCATCGTTCCGCGTCCAGCGCAGATGTACTAGTTGGGAGTCGTGAACTGCTGTCGGGTGGCGGGCGCACGGTTGTCGCCGAAGGTGGTTTGCGTTGACTAGATGGCACAGTTGGCGAGTCGGGTGGAAGTGGAATGACCCGTGTATTTGACGGAGCCGGTCGCGGGGTTGAACTTGGAGTTACGGTATTTACCCTGGTTGGCGTTGGGTTCACGCGGGGTGTCGGGGCGATCACCGGTGTACTGATAATCCGAAGCGCAACGGAAATCGCCGCGCCGGAAACTTCGATGGCTCGCAATAAAGCCGGTTTAGTTTCATCGGGCACATCATTGCTCAACGTCGTCAAAGCATCTACATATTGATCGAGTCTGGTCTGCATCAATTGTGCGATCGTCTTTGCTTGACTGACGTTTTTGCCAAAGACAACCAACAAGGAATCCGACGATTGTTGTACGTGGTCTTGATAGGCAACCGCTGTATCCGGAATCTTGGCAAACTGGTGCGAACTTACTTGGGTTCGAATTTCCTCTACGCGCACGCCGGCTAAATCTAAATATAGTTTTAGCTTATCGGCATCGCTCACTGACATCGTAATTTGAAGATTTTCGACGCCGCTTTTGATCGGATACAGGAAATCTCCCGGCGCGGCATTCTGAGTCAACCCGATGCCCAAGCCGGCAAAAACGAGAAGATTAGCCACGAGCAAGAGGAGCAAAGCAGAAGCCGGAGAGAGCCGGCTCATTTGGAAGAGCCGGTCCAAACCGGTTTCGATTCGACGCGTTAGTTGGGTCCGCTTTTGTTGAGCGAGGATGGCTTGAGCGCGTCGGATCACTTGGGGTGATGGCTCGCGCGTGTCATCCGATTCCAAAATAGAACGTATCTGTGTAATGCGTCTGATTTCGGTGGCGCAACTGTCACACTGACGTAAATGCGCCGCAATCCTTTGCTGTTCCGCGTCAGTCAATTCGCCGACCGCAAAGGCGATCAACTCTTCATCAAGCACTGGGTGTTCGTTGATCGGCGCGCTAGCGCTCGATAAGGAAGGCTCCGATTGCAAACTGGCACGATGGTCAGAAAAGATGGCTTGAGCTCGCGCGACCGTCGCGTGTGGAGGAATCGGCGACTTGTCGGTTCGGGTAGCCGCCCGGATCAATCGAAAGCGGTTGACAATAGGGGCACATTCGGCGCAGTACGGTACATGCGTCGCAAGTCTATCCCGCTCACCGCCGGTTAGCTCATCGGCGGCAAATGCGATCAGGGTTTCGTAGGAAACTGGATGGGTACTCATCTGATCTTCGGCTTATGGGTCAGCGGGCAAAAGCGGTGTAAATCTAATCACCGCGCAATGTAATCAAACCCCATTGCTATCACCAGAGCTTCGAATTTTTTAAAACAGCGCGCGCGGGTAGGACCCAAACTACCAATCGGCATTTTGAGCCGTATGGCAAGTTTATCGTAACTAGGTTTGGGTGATTCGAGGAATAAGGCGGTAAGAAGTTCGCGGCAGGGGGATCCGGTCTTGCGGAGCGCTTCACGCACGATGTGCTGGCGCTCCCACAGTTCTAATTGATCCGGCGGTGGAGCCGCAGAATCCTCAATGTCATCGTCAAGCGTATCTTGACGATGGTATTGTTTGAGTGCGCGCAAGGTCTCGCGGTGCGTGATGGTGATGAGCCATGCCGCAACCGTGCCGGGTTGACGCAATTGCGCGAGATGACGGAATGCAATGCTGAACACGTTTTGGAAGACATCGTCGGCGTCATCGGTCGAAAGCCCGCTGCGGATCGGAATCGAATACACCAGTCGCGCATAACGTTCGACAAACGTGTGCCACGCTTTCTCATCTCCAGCCAAACAGCGTTGAATAATGTGAACATCTTCCTGGTTCATAGGCTTTTCGACTAGCATCCGTTATTGTAGGCAGTCGCTTTTTTCTCCCTGCAAGCATTGTATCAGAAATGCGATGTTGATGCAACGCACCCAGCGTCGTTGTACTCTACATCGCACAATGCGACAATCAATCCGTGCGCGCCGTACTTTTGAATACTGGCGTCCATCGCGGCAGTATCGTTGAGAATCGAACGCTGGTCATCAGATTTGATCGCTTTGGCTTTGATATCCCAGTTAATTGTGCGCTTGGCATCAAAGCATGCGGTTGGCGCTTTGCCAAATCAGTCGCCGGGCATCGTAAACTCGGCACCGAGGTTGCGTTGGCAAAGCAGTTCAAAGTAAAACGCCCACCATTCCATTTGACGCCAGTTGAAATTCGCGGCTTTCAGCTGAAGCACGCATTTTTTGCCGTCCCATGATTTTGGAATGCGGGCAAGCGCGAATTGCGCGATTCGCGCATCGCGGCGATAAGACAATGCTGTCATCGCTGTTCCCCTGCATCAAAACAAGCGGCTAGCTTTTTCGCGCGTCTCAAGTGTGATGCGCTGATTCGCAATGTGACAGTACTCTTCCGATATGTCAAATCCAATGTACCGGCGATTGTTCCGCAACGCCATCGCACACGTTGTGCCGCTTCCACACATCGGATCGAGCACGATTTGCTCTGGCTTGGAAAAACAGAGGATCAAATCCTCAGCCAGTTTGTCGGGAAACGTCGCGGGATGTTGGAGTTTGAGTCTGTTGCCTTCAGTATTGCTTGTCGCGTATTGCCAAACCGTACCGCGACATTTCAACGGGTTAACTGCTTTGGGTTCAATTTTCTTAAAACCACCGTTTGTCAACCGATCCGTACCCGAATAGATCTTGCCGGCGTGTTTGCTGGGAATCATCAGATGTTCTTTTTCAAAGGTCGCCGGGCGTTTGCCTTTGAAAAACATCAGGATGTATTCGTGATCCACACGGAAGCGTTGCGTCCACCACGCACCCGGGTTGCCATCGCGTCTGTAGATGCACGTCTCGAACAACCTCCAGCCGGCATCGTCAACCCAATTCACCGCGAGACGAAACGTGGTCATTGACTTGGCAAAATCTTTCGTCCCATCGCCAACAACCACAACGCATACTCCACCATCTTTGGTTACTCGATACAACTCTTTGCCGAGCCGTTGATAATCGAACGTCCAGTTGTTTTTATAGTCACGAATGCCATCGTACGGCGGTGAAAAAAGTGTTAGGTCCACGAAATCATCAGGCATCATCGGCAACATTGCAAGACAATCCGCGTTGATGATCTCATCTACCTTGAGCGTAGATTCTTTCAACGTTCTCGATTTGCGCGTCACATTTGTCACCCGATTCAAGCGCGAAGGAAAAATTCTCCGCGCTTCTCCCCACCCTACGGACACTGAATCACACCTTGCGCCCAGAGACAACCCCCACACACCGGCGCGGGTGTGCCCAGACAATCTTCCTGGTTCGAATCGAGCAGGTCGCACCCGCCGCAGAAACTGCACGGCGGAAACGCGAAACGGTGCACGCGTTCACGGTACGCCAAGTACTGTTCGTCGTTCCACAAATCAGCAAGCGAACGTTCATTGATGTTGCCGAGAATGTGCCGCCGCAAGTTGCGTTCGCGGTTGCGTGTGAACACGGTGTGATTGTGCAACAGCGGCGGACACGGACTCACGCCGCCGTCCCAACCAATCGTCGTCGCGCCGTTCTCGATGAACACACACGCATCGTTCGCGCCGCTAAAACTGTTGCCGGCGTACGTCACGCTCATCCCGCTCTTGAGCGCGGCAAAGAACGCATCGCGCGTATCGTCGTTAATGTCCATCTTGGGCAGACTCAGTTTTGGAATCCACTCGGATGAAATGTACGCGACATCCTTGAGCGTGCGCTCGTACAACACTTCTTGGCGCATCTCTTGGGTATATGGCAACACGTTGCTCACCGAAAAAAGCGTCGCGCCGAGCGAGCGACCCAGTTCAAGGACGCGCGGCAAATCGGCGATGTTGTTTTTCATCGCGACAAACGCGACGCCGATTTCCGGCTTGGGGTGATAGAATCCTTTCCGCATTTCTCGAAAGCGCGCCAGATTGTGAATGACGTTCGGCAGTTCCGCACCCAGCCGCACATCCTCGTAACTCTCCGGCGACGCGCCGTCGAGCGAAACCCACAATGCATCTAGTCCGGCGTCAATCAACGCGCGTGACATTTTTTCGTTGAGCATCGTGCCGTTCGTCGTGATTTCGACGCGACAACCAATCTCTTTGACGCGGCGCACCATCTCGGCGATGTAAAAATGTCCGAGCGGCTCGCCGATGCCGGCAAACATCACCGTCGGGCGGGTGCCGATTTCGCGCAGTCCGTCGAGCACGCGCTCGAAGGTCGCACGCGTCATGGTCCCCATCTCTTCTTCCCAGGTGTTCCGCATGCACGTGCGGCAGACGATATTGCACCGGCTCGTTGGCTCGACGTACACCCGGTTGAGATGCGTGATCGGACGGTGCATGCGCAGCGAATTTGTTTGCGGGTCCACGCGAAAGCGCGCGCCGGGCGTCAAGCCGTACTGCGCCGCGAATTCCGGCGGCAGCACCACCCGCCCCTGTTCGTCCACGTGTCCCCAATATGTTTGTGTCGTACTCATGGATACCCTTTCATGTCATTTCGGTTTATGCTATAATCCGAAACGAAACGTATAGTGTGATTATACCCGCTATGCGCGGGATTATCAAAAAGACGCGGCATGGATTTCTACGCGTTTGGTACAAAGTTGTTGCGCGGCGAAGCGTGCCGCCATTGACGAGTGACGACGCTCGTCGAACTAGAAAACGGAGTTGACGATGACTCAAGTCACGCTCAAATTCACCGGCGAAGTGTGGTCGCGGGTGAACACATATCAAATGGGGTTTGCCTTCGAGGGACGCAATCTGGGCGACTTGCTAAACGCGTTCTTCGTCCAACATCGTGTGCGCGATCTCCTACTCGATGAGCACGACAAGATCATTCCCTGGTCGCGTGTCATCGTGAATGGAAAATTCTCCGAGACGATGGGCGACCTGGCGATCCCGATTCACAACGGCGACGAGGTTGTCCTGGTTCGTCCATTCGTGCTGATGTAGTTTTCAAGAGACCGATGACACACGTAAGCGTCAAGTTCACCGGGTTGATTTGGGAACGCGTGCGCGTCTATCACACGTCGTTCGCGTTCGAGGGCGAATCGCTGGGCGAACTTTTGAACGCGCTCTTTGCGCAGTATGCTGTGCGTGACATCGTGCTGGACACGCACGATCAATTCGTGTTTCGCTCCGGCGTCCTGATCAACGGGCGCGCCGCGAAATTGCTCGGCGGCTTGCGCGCGCCGATTCGCGAGGGCGACGAAGTGATTCTGATGCGACCCAGCATCGGCGCCGCGTGAAAAACCAAACCTCTCGCCAGCGATGGATGCGAGAGGTTTTTGTGACGAAAACTATTTCCCAGGAATAAAGTCCCATTGTGGCTAACGATGAAATAGAGTAGACTCTGGTCGAACGTTAAGAACCATTCTCCGATAATGGCAAATCCGGCGAAAGCCGGAGACGCAAAGCTACGGGCCTAAAGTCAAACGACCATGGTCGCCGAGTTACCGAAGAGACCCTGATTGGCGCGCGGTGTATTTGCCAGACCAATTTCATCGGTCTGGCAATTTTTTTTGCGGGCATCCCAATCGTCGCGCGCGCCTCTGCCATTCCGCTTCGGTTACTCGGAGCGGATTTTTTGTTGGCGCACAAATCTACGCGGACGTGCAAACCGCGCTGAGCACTGGAGAGGTTGGGGATGATTGACGAGACACGGGAACAATCTGCCGACCAAGCAGAACCGTCACGCTGGAAAAGTTATGCGAAATTCTGCTTGGCGTTTGCGCTATTGACTCTCGCCATGTTATTGACCGCACTGTCCACTCACGCCGATGCCGTCCCGCCGAAACCAATCATCGCACGCGCGGACGCGGCGAAACAGACCGTTTACAAATCTTTTCTGCCGATGACAAACATCAGTTTGCCAGCCGTATCGCAAAAGAAAGGGTTGGCATGGACGTATCAGTACTGTGAAGACGCACAAGCAGTCCGCGCCAAGTGGGTGTACGACTGGGGCATGAATCCAAAAATTTGCAACGCGGCGCTCGAGAGCATCCCGATGATCCGCGACGCGAGCCAATGGGCGCAGACCAAACAGGTCGGCGGCAACTCGCAGTGGATTCTCGGATTCAACGAACCCGACCTGTGTCCCGACCAGGCATGCTTGACGCCCGCGCAAGCCGTTCCACTTTGGCGTGAGATCGAAGCGCAGTTCCCAAACAAAAAACTGGTCGCGCCGGTTCCATCGCAAGCACATTTGAATTGGCTGATCGAATTTCGGAATGCTTACATCGCGGCATATCGGACGCCCCCGCGCTTTAATGCATTGGCGGCGCATTGGTACGGATTCTCGTACAACGACGCCAAGGCAGTGATCAATTGGTACAAGGCGCGCGCGACTGAATTTGGCGTCGCCGAGATTTGGATCACCGAATTTGCGTTCCCCGTGCCGGATAATCGCGCGTGCTTCGGAGTGACGCAAGCCGACGCGATGAATGACGCGCAGAAATTGATCGCCGAATTGGATAACGACGCGATGGTTACGCGGTATGCGTGGTTCGCGCCGCGTGTAGACACGAGCGACCCGTTATTGACCGGTGGACAATCCGAATGTCACGCACCGCTGCTGGATTTCTCAGGCAACACCTTGACCAGTTGGGGCATGATGTATCGCGCGCGCTAGTCTCCCACGCGCCACGCGAGCGCGGGATCGCCCAGCAAGACAAATGTCTCGATCACCTCGCGCACCGCGGGCGAATCCGCATCGAGTTTTTGCTTTGCCCGCGTGAGTCCCTCGCCCAGTGTCGGCGCGGCTCGCTCGAACAATTCGCCAAAGAGCGCGTGCATCAATTCGCTCTGCGCGCTCGAAAATGAAATCCCGGTCGGCACAATCCCCGCGATAATTCCACCGTCCGATTTGAACAATAATTCCTCGGCGAGCGAATCCTTGAGCGGATGATAGAAAAATCCGTCCAAGCATGTCGGCGTGAAAAGGATCGGCAGTCGCTCGCCGTTTCTGATTTCGCCGAGATACATCGGTCCGAATAGCGGACCCGTTGCCCACAAGTCAACCGAGCCATGCCCGACATACGTTACCAGAGACGCGCCGGCATTCCATTGCGCGATCAAATCCGCACGCGCGCTTTTCACGTCGCCGCTTCGCCCTGCGAGATAGATTTTCCGCGTTTGCATTCCCGCCGGCAAACGCGCGGCGAGCGCGTCGGACATGAGCGTAAAATCGGGCGCTTTGTCGTCCGCGACAAAAATCGCGCGCGCGCGCCAATCTGTCGTGCGTGCGCCGGATTCGTAGGCAATGATCTTGCTCACAACGCGCGCAACCTGGTCGGGCGTCTTGGCGGGAATGCGTCCAATCGCAAACGCTGGGCGAATGTCTTCCTGGCTTGTCGCGGCGAATTGATTATCGCTCGCGTTTTTTTCCGAGTTGAGCGTATCCACGAGAAAGGTCGGCAAAAGATTCTTGTTCGGCGCGTTGAGAACATCGCGATAATCGTAACTCGCTTTGCCGACCAACAGCACAAAACGCGGCGCGGGCTTGGACCATTCGCGTTGTGTGAAATCGAGAAACGCGCGCAGCACATTTGGCGACTCTGCGCCATAATTGAATTCATCGTAGATTTCATTCGTCGTCACGACGCGCACTCTCAATCCACGCTTGGCGCGCCATTCCACGAGTGGTTGCAACGCGTTCACAAAATCGCGCGCAGCGTGCGTGATGATAACGTAATCCGCCTGGTTTTCGATTGCACGCAAATTTGTCGGCGGCATCGGGGCGATGTGCGGCGCAAATCGCGGCGCGGATGAACTCAATGCGAGCCATCGGCGCGACGCAGAATCTCCACTAACGAAAGTGAGCGCGCCCGACGCGACGTGAGCGTTCGCGACGCGGCGCGGTTCACCGGGGTCCGTGATGTCGTAAAGTTCAATCGCCTCGCCGTTGAATCCTTCGACGCGATGCGTTCCCTGGCTTGCGCCGAATTCCAGGGCATCGTTTTGAGCGATCAGGCGGCGCGTGTACGACATCTCAATCGAACTGAGCAAAACCACATCCGCAATCGCGCGCGTGTCGCCGGGCGCGACCAGGCGCACCGTGTTCGCGCCCTCGCGCACAACCGTAGCGGGAATCGTTACTGCGAAGGAATGGCTTGCCCGTCCGCTCCATGTTTCGTCCGCGACAGGTATATCGTTGAAAAATACGCGCAGATGATGATTGGGCTTGCCCGCATCGTCGCTGTTGCCCTGAACGCTCACACGCAAACGCGCTTGGTCCGGCATCGCCCCCGGCAAGGTGATCGGAATCGTCGTCGTCATCGGCGCATTGAGCAATTGCCAAAACCAGGACGAATTCGTCGCGCCAACCTGGGGCGCGTACACACGCGCGGGCGCGAGGCGAATCGAAGCATCGAACATGGTTCTCGGTGCTGAGGTGGATTCCGCCAAGTCAATCTCGCGCATCCGTTTGCCCGATTGCGCGCCCCAGGTTAGCCAGTACACGTTGTACGCGGAGTACGGCGAATTGCTGGCTTGCCCATAGAAATCGAGCGCGAGGTTCTTTCCTTCGCCCTGTACGCGAATCGCCACCTCGCGGTCGCCGCGATAAAGTTGCAAGGTTGTCGCGTCCATCTTTTCGACATCTACGCCGGCGCTTTGCAATGCCGCGCCGGAGACGCGATGAAAACCATCTTCCGAAACGAAAAGTTTGTAACGCGGTGAAGAAATGGACGCGGGAGAGTACGCGCAAGCCGTCAGCAGAAAGACCCAGGTTGCGAGGAGAAAAATTCGTGCGGGGAAAATCATCGCCAAAGATGCGGGCGGACGAACAAGAAAAATGCCAGCGCGCCACAAACAAACGACGCGAATCCGAGCAGCCCTGCCACGCCAATGACTCCGCCGCGAACTAAAGCGCGCCAGTCCAGCATCCTCGATTGCGTCGCGGGCGGTGTGGTCAGGTCTTCGCTATCGGCAGGGTCTTCGCGCGACGCCAAGCGCGCCTCGACCACCGGCGATGGCTGAACGGACGGCGAGAATGGTATCATCGCATTTTGATTCGCCGGCGTTGGAGTGGCTCGGCTTGGCGCAACCGCAAGTCTGGCGGGTGTTTTGCTTGATGTGGCTATCGGGTTTGCCGGCGTGCGACTTGGGGTGACGGTTGGCAAAGGCAACCCGGTCGCGCTGGGGATTGGTGTTGCGATCCCAGGCGTGGTCGCGGTTGCGGCGGGTGATGCGATGCTCGCCGTCGGCGTCGCCGTAGGTCCATTCACCACCGCCGAAACGATTTGTTCGTAATAGGCGCTTGTATCGCCGCAAGGTTGACCGTACGTTTGCAAACGATAATAGTACTGGACGCCGGCGGTCAGACCCGCGTCTGTTAATTCATACGATGCGCCCATCACATTTTGAATGCACGGCGATTGGCTTTTCGTACTTGGATTCGACCCGACATGCAGCCAATTTTTTTGATCGGTCGAACGCTCGACGTTAAAGCCCCAATTCTTGCGCTCGGATGACGTTGTCCAGACAAGTTTGATTTGCCCCGCGCCGCCCTGGGCAGCGAAGGATGCAATCGTCACATCGGCGAATACGCCCGGCGGATTCTGCATGACGAGCACGGTCAGCAACAATGTAATGCCCAAGGTAAACGCGCGACTCCAGGCGCGCGGACCAGCTAGAATTGACTTATGATACAAAAGTCTCATGTTCGCAACTCGGTTCAACGCGAGATCAACGGAAAATAAAATTTTAACCTGGGAGTAAACGCCAACGCGGCGCTCGCTGGGTCGCCGAAGAGAGTGAACTCGTCCACCAAATCGGAATGCCCGCCCATCGCCACCAAACTCGTCTTGCTCGAATTGATCGCTAAACCAATCGTCTCCACCGATCCGTTAAAAATCGCCGCATAGAAACCCTGGGTAAGCACATCGTGTCCATCGTTGACACCCAAGCCGGTCGAGGACCAAACCGCCACCGCGCCTTGCCCGTCCGCGCGGATAAAACTTTCCGCCAGGGTGGTCACGCCGGCAAGATGAAACATCCCGGTTTTGCAGGTCAATTCAAGCATGATGGGTGTTCGTCCGCCATTGTTGATCGTGTCAAACAGGTTCAGCGTTGAGCCGGAATTTCCAAACAGGTTTTCGCCTGCCCATTGGAACTGCGAACCGTGACCAAAATAATTGATGAATCGTCCACCCGCGTTCAATGTCGTCGCGATCGCGGCGCGTGCAGCGTCAACCGATGTATAGTGCCAGGCATAACCTGGGTTTGGCGGACTAGGCGCGGGGTCATAATACGCCCGCGTCACGGTATAGGTTGCCGGAATGAAACTGGCAAGGATGCCATCCGCGGTGGCATAAAAATTTCCGGCTAAATCCGTACCGCCACTCGACGTATAATAATTGTCGGTGACAAAGCCAATCGTCGTGTGCCAATCGCCGGGCGGCGGTGATTGTTCCAACGCGATGATCTTGCTGATCACCGCGCGCGCTTCTGCCGCGCTCCGCACGGGTAGCCGCCCAATCGCCATGTCGGGCGTGAGATCATCGCCGACCAGGTTCACGAAACGGTTATCGGTTGCGGTCTCATTGATGAACCGATCCACTGCATCGAGGTAAGGTGGAACATAGTTTGCTTCATAAGCGACAGAGGTAAACCCTGGTCCAAGATTGTTGGGTTGATCGTTGCGATAATTCATCGTACCATCACCGACGAGGAGAACGTATGCCGGCGCGGGCGCTTGCCAATTTGCGTACGCGTAACGGAGAAAAGCGCGGATCGCCGTCGGATCGAACACCCCGTCGCTGAATTCATCGTACACGTCCGACATGTTGACGCGCAAGACGCGCAATCCTTGCGCGGAACGCAACGCCGCGAGCGGCGCGGTGGCGCTGTAGAAATCATCCGACGCAATGATGATTTCATCCGCGCCGTTCATGGTGTTTCTCAAATCGGATGTGGAAGCATCGCGCGTGATGCTCAAGGGTGATTTTACGGCGTGGTCAGTTAGCGCAACGTATTGAGCGGGCGATCCCAGGTTGTCGGAAAACGCGAGCGCATAATTGCTTCCGAGATTGCTCACCGAGAAATTCATCAGGCGGATGACCGTGCCAGGATTGGTTACATCGTAGAGCGACACATTGCTGGCGGCAAAATTCGTGACCGTGAGCTGAACCGTGCCAGTCACATCCGACGCAAACGCTAGATAATTATTGCGCGCGGCGTACTGATGGTCATAGTCCAGCTCAAACCAATTCGTGAAAACCGTGTCGTATCCCAAGCCGGTATCGTTCGGCAATGTGAGCGAAATCGAATTCGTGCCGGAAATCAGCCAGGATTGAGTGAACATCGTTTCCGTTTGACGTGAAATGTCGCCCGTCCAGAGGTCATCCTTGATCAGGATGCCATTGATGTAGATTTGCTCGTGATGCGGAACTGCATCATTCACATTCCCCGCCGCGCCAAAGACGTTACTCCGCAATGTGGCTGCGCCGGTATTGCTTGCATCGGTCAATGTGAACGTGTACGTGGAGGGCGATTGGATGAAAAATTGATTCGCGACCGGATAGGTCGTCACGACATTCCAGTACCAGTGATCACCGTTGCCGTGCGGTCGGTCGCCCACGTAAAAATGATTTTCTTCGATGCGCAAGCGATCTCGAAATGTGTTGGTCGCCGGCGGCGACGCGGTGGGAGTTGCATCGCGGGTGGACATGCGCGCGCCGTTCGAACCGCCGTAGGACAACCAATAAATATTCGTGTCCGTATAGACCGTGTTCAATCCAAGTCCATAGAAATCAATATAGACGCTCGAATTGAAAACGCCGGCAGATTCGTTGGCGACCTGGATCGGAATTTCCGTGTCATTCTTTTTTATCTTGAAGGTGCGCGGATCAACTGACGCTGGTACGCCAGCCGCTGTGAGCGCGGCAAAAGTCAAACGATAGATCCCGTTCTGATTGACCGCGATTTTGAAATCGCCCGACGCGACGCTCGCGCGTTTTGACTGAACGATTGGCGTTCGCGGCATTCGCCAAGATCGCGCGGCGGAATAATTCAAGAATTGATTTTTCAGAACGCGTTCAAAGACACCTTCATCGCGCGATTCGCCCAGGGCTTGGCGCGTCTGCCCATGCGGAAAAGTAAATTGAACTTCGACCGTCATTCGCTTGAACCAACGCACGCGCTGCTGCGCGGCATTGTACTGAAACGGGAACAAGGTGATTTGCGCCCAACGCTGGCTCCGCAGAAAACCGGTCGAGCCAACCTGCGCTACGGACGCCGGCTCGAAACTGTTTCGCGCATAGGATTGGCGGTTGGGTAGATAGTCCTCACCGACGAAATTATAACTCTTGGTATCATATCCTTTGCGATCTACGCGCGGCATTGGAATCGGCGACAGGTTCAAGCGACCTGGTATTTCGACCGCCTCTTGCGAAAGCACTCGGACCGAAATGTCCGCGCCCTGAGGAATCGCGATCAAGACGCCGCGAACCGGCAATTGGGGATTGCCCGGCACATCCATACTCGACTGTGTTCCCGGCGCGGACAGCGCGTCGAACGCATTGCCATTGAAGGTTCGCCGCGCGAGTTGATAAGTTGGAACCGACAACTCGAAGACGACGCTGTTTGTGTCCGATTTAATGAGACGCAAACCATCCTTCATCTCGGTTTGAGCCGAGGTGGATTGAGTTGTCAATAAGACGAGAGAAACCAGTCCAACCAGTCCAATGAACGCGGTGGCAATCCAGGTTTTGGTATTACATTCCTTTCTCCGTTTCTGGAACATTATTTTCCGCGTGTGATCCATAACGTGGTCCCAAGCAACAAGAGTACGGCGGCGATCAAAAACGCGATGAGCGGAATCATTTCGGGGAGTGGATGTCCAAAAATGGTCGGGCTAGCCCCGTGCGCGATAACGGCAATCGGGTCTTGCCGCGTGTGTTCACCATTCAAGTCCACATCTTCGAGTTGATAATAATAAGTCACGCCGGCAATCGTTTCAGTGTCGGTAAACGTGTACGTTCCGCCGAGATATGGATCGTTGGCGGCAAGCACAAGCTCACGATTGATTTGCGTAAAAGGACCGGTGGCGCTTTCCGCGCGATAGATGACATAGCCCAACGTATTGACTTCATGCCGCGTTGACCATCGGAGAATAACGAAAGATGGGAGGGGGTTCTTTGGACGATTGGATGCCAGGTATTCGTGAATCGCATACGCCAACGCGAGAATGGCGACGAGAATCAAAAATGCCGCGCTCAAGCGAGCCGATAGCAAGAATCTCACAACCCCTTTAGCGATCGCGCTGGTTGCGCGATGGGTTCGTTCCCGTGGTCATACGCAATCTATTTCGACGCGTCCGACTGGCGAGAGTTGGTCAACTGAAGAGATTTTGGCATTGATAGCCAGGTTGAAAGGGTCCGCCGGTTGTGGCTTTACCGTAACCAACACCGATTGGAGTACATGCCGACGCGCGTGCTTCAAGTTTTTGTTTGTACACCATACGCGGTTTGGTGTAAGGTTTCTTTTTGGAAATTGGTTTGTCGTGCGCCTTGTTCATCTCATTCATGAAATGTCTCCTTGCTATATTATCGTCGTAACTTTAGATGTGCTGTTAACGATTTAGGATCATGGCTCACGTAGAGACGTTGTATGCAATGTCTGAACGTGAGCGCCTTCCAAGAGCAAACCTTAATCTCGATGGGACGCGCCGCGATTGAATCGTCAGAAGATCTATACATCGAATCAGGAAAAGTCGGCATGACGCGCGACATCGAATAGATAATCTTGGAGATGCGCCGGAATTGGAAAATCCAAGGGTAGGATTTTTTTCTCAACCAATACCTGACGCCGCGCTAAAGCATCACGACAATGGATCGTGGACGGCGCATGAAGATCGCCGTTTGCCTCACGCGCCATGCCATGACAACGCGTGCAAAGTCGGTTCAGTTCGCATGTCCGGCAAATTGGCAATTCCGACCAGGTCAGCGCGCCGAGTTCCCGGAAGACTAGCGCGCCATCCCAGATTTCTTTCAAAGATTGATCGCGCAAATTACCAGCCGGAATGCGCGTTTGGAGACACGGAAAAACCGCGCCGTAGGGATCAATGACCAGACTGCTCGAACCGATCGCGCAAGGATTTTGCGTATCATCCCGCAGCGGAGCAAGCGCAAAATCATCGGCGTTGATTTCCGCGCGTAGCAACGACACCAGGTCGTCGTACGTCAGCCGATGCTTTACCGGACTCGTGTCCCCGTTATCTTTTGCTGTGATAGTTGGATCGTAATAAAACGTCGCACCCACATTTGCCGCAAGCGCGCGCAGCGCAGGCAATTGCCGGACGTTTTCGCGCATCAGCGGTGTTTTCATCACGGTATGGACACCGCGTTCGCGCAAAAGACGAAACGCGCGGAGGGTCAGTTCAAACGAGCGCGGACGTTGCGTGATCGCGTCGTGCGTCGCGGCATCCGCGCCATATAACGAGAGTTCGACGCCGGTTGGATGCAAAGCCGCGATGCAATCGGCGAGCCGGGGATTGATCAGGATGCCGTTCGTCATCAGACGAATTGCCAAACGCTTGCGGCGCGCGTACTCGGCGATCTCGAAAAAATCGCGTCGCACCAAGATCTCGCCGCCGGAAAAGGTCATTTGCAACGCGCCGATCCCGGCAATTTGGTCAACGACTTGCTTGGCTTGAACAGTCGTCAATTCGCCTGGTATTGCGCCAAGCGGTGGGGATGCTTCGAGGTAACAGTGCGCGCAGGTCTCGTTACACCGATAAGTTAATTCCCAATGCACGGCAACAAGGCGATGTTGTTTCGCCATTTTGGCAAGAATCCGCGCGTAGGGGTTATTCTGAGACGGGGCGTCTACGAGATCGGGCAGCCTATTATCAACGGGCGTGGACGGTAGCATTGTCGAGTCGCTCAACCTGGTTTGATTCTCGCGCTAGTTGCGACGCCAGCCAAACTTCAGAACGCCAACGCTCACAACGATGCCGAGCAACCCAAAGGCGACGACCATCATCGTCCAATCCGTGCCACTGCTCGCGCTCAATGAGTACACGCCAAGTGGCGTAGGATTGTTATACTCAAAACACTCGCTTGTGCTGTTCGTGTCGGACATGACGTTATAGTTGTAAGGAATTGCATCCGTTGGAGTGAACACCGTCAAGAAGCAATAACGTCCGGCGAATGTCGGTGTATAAACCGCCGATGTTACCGAACTATTCTTTTTATTTCCCGCGTTGACAACGTTCAAGGTCTTGGTGCCAATGTCGGTTACCGTATAGCCCGCACCACTTGTTGTCGTGAGACATCCATACGGAAGCGTGGAGGATAGTGGAGGCGAAAACGGAACGATGGTATCCGCGCAGACATAGAAATGAACATTGCCAACAATGTCAGATGCGCCCGCGGCTGTATTCGTCATCCACACCGTGTCGGTAATTGCTCCGCTCGTCACCGTGCCGCCGCCGGCGCGGGTACCACTGTCAATCGGATACGCGCTTCCCTCGAACAATTGCGCCTGATTATCCTGACTACCACCCGTATAGTTGAGTTTTGGGTCCTTCACATGCCAGGATGCGCCACCGATCGCGCCAGAGCCGTTCGAATAACCCCATGTCAGCGGATTGATGCGCGGGTTACCACTCAACGCAAAATGACCCGCGAAGGTCACAAGTGCATCGGTTGCATTCGTCGTATAGATCAACGTGTATGAGATCACGGTCTGCCCAGAGGTATCTGAGCCGTTGGCAATGCCGCAGGAAGAAAGATTATTCGTGCAATGGGATAGGAGCATGACCGCGCTGGTAATCGGTTGGTTGGCATAGATGCGAAGTTGACGGTCACCATACAATCCTTCGAACGCGTTAATGCGCGATTGCGTGCTTCCATCCACCTGAAACGATCCGCTTACAAATGAATCATCCGGCAAGGGAACGTTATAGATGTTTTGGTTCGTCGTATAAACATCCGTACAGGTAGCCGTATCGCCGGGGTTGTAACCGGCGCATGGATTTAGATAGAAATTGGAAACGCCGGCGATCTGCTTATTGATCACGACGGCTTGGTCCCACGAAACAAGCATGTCGTAGCCATGTTTCGTTCCATCAGTCCAACTCGCGGAAAAGGTCAAGTTACAAACCCTTGTGGTGTTGTTGCATTGACTGCCGGCGGAACCGCTGTACAAGTTGGACAAGAGAAACCGCTGCGGGCTTGCCATACCTTCGATGTACGACGAATTGGAGTTGCCGACGATACCGGTTGTCCAAGAACAACTCTGGGGATTGGTACCCGCAACACCATTGGCGCACTGATCAATCCCTACGCTTGCCGCGAACACGGGTTCTGCTGTGGGCAGAGCAAGTAAGAGGATACCGAGTACGAGCAAGAACGTGGCAAAAACTAGGGAGCGAACTAGACGCGTGCGTAGCCGATCTGAATAGGGTCGAAGCATGATAATCTCCTTAAAGATTCTCGTTCACGAATGTTGGACTGAAAAAATCACCCTGGAATATCAAGGCAAGCGAAAAAACTTTCGCCGACCAAATGATGTTTTGTCTTGCAAGTTCGATTCTCAAATTCCGTAATTGCTTGAAAAGGAATAGGCGCGCGAAGCGTCTAACGCCGTTTTCGCGCCGCGCTACCTTGGCGCTTGCGTTCCCGCGCCAACGCGCCTATTCCTAGTTTCGCGCAAAGATGATCGCGCCGAACGCGAGAATGCCAAGCGCGCCGATGGCTACCGTCGCGTGCGTCAGGTCGGGTCCGCCGGATTCCACTTCCATGCTCGCGATCGTAATGGGGGTGGGCGATGCCGGCGCATTATTCGACAAGACCCAGGACGAAAAACCAGTGATGGCATTATGCTCCACCCAGTTATTCGTCGTGTTGTTGTTGGTGTTGTCGAATTTGGTCCACGTGTTTGAACCCACGAATTTCCAGAGCGCCAGCGTCGCGCCTTCCGTGTTGCCGTTGAGTTCCGCATCGAGATAGTGCAAGCGCAACGTCGCGGTGAAACTATCAACGCCGTTCGCATTGATGGAATACAGACGATTGACCGCATTCGAGAAATCGGCATTCGCCGGTTTGGGTTTGACCAGCGACATCACGATGCTGGGCGACGCGAACGTTCCACTGGCAAAATTGATGGACACGTTCGGATTGCCAAAGCAATAGGTCGAGCCGGCGCTGATGCTAGTGCGTTTCACATTGCCCAACACATCGCCGTTGCCTGAACAGGTCGCACTACTGCCCAGGGTGAGGTTGTTGGACGAAGCAGTCTGAAGGTCTGTGGTCAGCGTCAATGTTCCGTTGACGGTAGCATCGGCGGCGAGTGTCGTACTGCCCCCGGTTCCATTGTTGATCGTGAGATTGTTGAAGGTGGTTGTGCCGCTAATCGTTTGCGCGGAGGTACCGTTGAAGCCGACAGTGCTTGTGCCGGCAGTGAAGGTACCGCCGTTGTTGATCCAATTGCCTTTGACATCAAGACTCCACAAACCGCTTGCGGAACTTCCTCGTTGAAGAGTCGCCCCACTCGCAATCGAAACATTCCCGTTCAGAGACATTGTAGCGGTATTTGAGGTGTTGCCGCTCTGAATCGTTCCCGTCCCACCTTGAAGATCGAAATTACCACCGATGGTGACACTCACAGCATGCGTGGTTCCCAGTCGCAATTCACCTGTGTTTTGTTTTGTCAACGTTCCATTCACGACACTCAAGTACCCAGCGAATTGAATCGTGCTAGCCGAGTTGATGATGACATTGCCAAACGTGGGTAACGCCGAGGATGTAGTTGTTGCCCAGTCCTGTATCTCGACTGTGCTTCCGGAACTGAAGGTCCTATTGCTCCCAGTGATAGGAACAGTTGTTGCGCGGTTATGAATAAACTTACCTCCATCATTGATTGTAAACGTAGTTATTGAAAAGGATACTCCGCTGCCGGCGCTGTACGTCAATATACCGCCACTGTTGATAATAATAGTTCCAACCGTGGTACTTGTGCTTACCAAAGGGCTGTTAATTGCGGGACCAATCACCGCAATATCGCCGGACACCGGCACTTGACCACAATCCCAATTTCCAATGGTCGCCCAAGTGCTATCAACATTTCCAGTCCAATTACAGGTTGCTGCCAAAGCGCTTTTTGGCGTCAACAGCAACAACCCAGCTAACCACACAACTACAATTAGGGAAAAACGAATTGGTTTTGCCATAGTTGCCTCTCAACATAATTCAATGAATTCAACCATTCCAAGCCAAACAAATGATATGCCCCACGCTCCCAATCCTACTCAACTTGGGTGACGTGGTGTGTCATCAAACACTACCATCTTGTTTTGCGCTAACGTTTCCAAAAACTCTTCCACATCTTCTCGCGCTTGTTCGGGCGTCACTTCAAATTCATCCGCAATCACGTTCACCATCTGCTGAACCGTGTGCGCGCCGTCTATCAATTCCCATACGCGCGTACCCACCGGGTTCAACACGGTCACTTCACCGGCATCCGCCAAAACGATCACCGCCTCATCATCCACGATCTGCGCGGCAACCTGGGAATGCGGCACGGGATAACTAGTCAAGTTCATCAATCACCTTCCAAAAGCCGTCATCGCGGCTAAAGTGTAACTCGCGGACTGGGACATGCGCGACCAAGTCTGCGCAAATTTTCATTACGCGTCCGGCATTAGCCGGCTGGCTCATCACAAAGGGCACACACGCTGCGAGCCGGGACACGCCGCGCGATGAAACGACCGGCGCGAGGTAATGGCGCGTGTCCTTGGCGAGCGCATACAGTCCCGCCAGATGCGCGGAAAGATTCGTCCGGGGCGCTTCCATCATCTCACCGCGAAAAGGCACCCCGAACACACGAAACGAGTCGCCGTCTTTTTTGAGGATAACCAGGTCGTCGCTCAACACCGCGCATCCCAGGTCGAGCGATAACCGCGCGGTGGTGGTCTTGCCGCTGCCGGACTCGCCGAAGAACACATAGCCCGCCTGATCTCTGACCACGCCCGCCGCGTGCAGCAACAGTCCGCCTGCGCGCAAACAGAGATGCGCGTACAGCACGCGCAAAAAGTTTTCGACATCGGCGTGCGGCGCGATCTTGACCGCGCCCTCGCCGCCGTCAAGGTCTACCCACCCGGCATCAAAGTACGAACGATAGGTCAGGCGATTGCCCGCGAGCGCAGTTTCGATGACCCAAGGTCCTGGACGCGCCGGCACAAATCGTGCCTCGGCGACGACCTCCACGCGCACGCGAACTTGCGGTCGTCCCTCGGCGACGATAAACGCCGCGTAGCGTTCGCGCACCTTGACGCGCATCGCCGCATCCGCGATATCAAGCGCGACGCGAATTCCGGCAATATCAAGTTCGATCACATTTGGCATCGCAGGCACATTCTTTAACCTGGTAATTCAGGACGCGGATGGTTTTTATTCGCCAAAACCCGCGAGCCGATTTCTTCTTGCTGATACAACCCCGCCACCAACCCGAGGAGCATCCAAAACAAGATGCCCGGTTTAGCGCCCAACGCGACTGCCTCGGTCAATCCGTACAGCAGGTGCGCGAACAAGCCAAGTCCCAATCCCAGGACGAGCACCTGGGTGACGCGCGGCGTCAACCAAGTGGAGTCTGGCGCGCCGGCAGATTTCCACGTCGCTTGACGCCACACTTGGCGCAACATCCAAAACGCGATTGCGTAGATTCCGACCAGTGCGAGCAACCCAGGAATTCCCAGGTCGAGCGCGGCTTGGAAATACTCGTTGTGCGCGTGCGCGATATCGCGCCCGACGTAAATTGGATCGTCCGGCTCAAGCGTATTCACGAGGTAACGAAACGTATTCATCCCCATGCCCGTGAGCGGATATTTCTCGATGCCCATCCGTGCGCGCGACCACACGACCGCGCGACCGTTGAACGTATCGAGCGAGACCGATGCGCCGCCGATGCTGAACGAGCCAAGCGCCTCGCGCAACAACGGGTCGGTTTCGTAGCGCCACGCGAAGGTCACGAGCAGGATTCCGATGGCGATCAAAATGCCCGCGAACAATCGCGAACGATGCCGAACCAACCACAGAACCAACAAGACGGTCGCGACGGCAAGGGCTAGATACGCACTCCGCGATTGGCACAACAGGAAAACTAAAACGACAAACAACAGGGCTTCACCGATCAGCAAGTTGATCGGCGCAAGCCATCGGCGCGGCACAGGGGTTTGGTGTTTCAGTTGCGTCAACCCGATCAACCAGAATGCGAACCAGGACGGGATCACCCACAACAGCGCGCCGGCAACTTCGTTCGGGCTAATGCCCTTTTCCGCGCCGGGCAGACCGACGATGCGCGGCTCAAAGCGATAAGTGAAAGGCACGAGCGCATCGAACTTGATCGCCCACTGCGTGCCCAGCAAACCGATCACCGCGACACCCAGTCCCGCGAGCAAGAACACCAGGAAGCACAGCCACCAACCGCGCGGACTCTTTGCATAACTGGCAAAACCATCGAACACGCCGATACCCAGGATCAAGCCGGCAATTTTCGGCAGACTCACACCTACATCGTACGTCACGCCGAGACTGACCAGCATCATCAGGCAAAGCACAAGCAGCGCCGGATTCAGCGGTGTGCGCGCAAACGGTTGCTCGCCCGCCAACCAAAAAATAATCCACAGCCCCGGCACGATGACAAGCGCGAGCGCGATATCAGGGGAGGGGAAAAATAAAAAGGGCGCGACCAGCATCAAGATGAGCCATCGCCGGCGTTGCAGAAACCTGGCGCTGCGCGAGATGCGGTTGGTCAGAACGATCATTTCACCATGGATAGAGTTTAGAGGTTGGAAGTTGCAAGTTCCAAATTCCAAATTCAGACCGCCACCACGGCGTTGCCGCCGCTATTCTTGGCGCGATACTGCGCGTGATCCGCGCATTCGATCAAGGCAGCCAATTTCTGGACCGCCGGATGCATCCCAACGACACCCAAACTCACCGTGATGCGAACACTATCCCCCCGCTCCGCCGAACCGACAATGAAGAGCGTCTCTTGAATCGAGCAACGCAAACGTTCGGCAACTTTTTTGGCGGAACTCACGTCCGTTTCCGGCAAAAGCACGACGAACTCTTCGCCGCCATAGCGCGCCACAATGTCAATCCCCCGGATGCCCTCGCGGCAACACTCCGCGAGATCGCGCAGCACCACGTCGCCGGCGGAATGTCCATACGTATCGTTCACGTTCTTAAAGCGATCAATGTCCAACAAGATCACCGACAACGGACGTTTGTTGCGCACCGCCCGATGCACTTCGTACTCGCCGAATTGGAACAAGCCGCGCCGATTGTACAAGCCGGTTAGTTCGTCCACGATTGCCAATTCGCGCACCTGCGCGTGCAAACGCGCATTCTCAATCGCGACCGTGATTTGGTCCGCGAAGGATTGCAAGCGTTCCGCGTCCACGGGCGTGAAACGCGCGGTCGTCGCGCTGTCGAGATTGAGAAAGCCGATCACGCGTCCGTTCATCCGCAGCGGCGCACCGGCATACGCGCGAATCCATTCCGTCCCGGGCAAATCCGCGTTCCAGGCGTCGCACGCGCACACATCCAGAATCGCGACCGGACACTGGGTTTCGATCATTCGTTTCAACAACGGCATCTGCTCGATCCGCGCACCTTGCATATCGCCCCGCCCGCCGAAGGATTCGTACCCGCGACCACGCGCGAGACGCAGCGAACCGTCCGCATCCAACAACAAGATATTCGCGGCGTCATGTGGCACAACCCGCCCAACGTTGATCAAGATCTGCTCTAACACTTGATCCAGATCGAGTGTGCCATTGACCATCGCGGTAATGCCGCGTAACGTTTCCGCGAAAATCCGGCGTTCGCGTTCGGCGATTTCGGCGCGTTTGAATTCGGTAATATCGCGATCAATGCCCAGCAAGTAAACGCAATGCCCCGCCGCATCGAGAATCGGCGCGAGCGTCGTTTGCGCGACCGACGCCCCGCGCGCGCCGCTCTCAAACCGAATCGGTTGGCGGGCTTGGCTCACTTGCCGATATTTCGCCACGGTGAAGGAGACCTCCGATTCGGGCAGTACTTCTTCAATGCGTTTGCCGACCACCTCCGCTTCCGACAAACCCATCCGATTCAAATACGCGCGGTTTGCCGAAATGCAACGATAATCTCCATCGGAACCCACTCGGAAGAGGAACATTGGATCCGGCGCATGGTGATACACCAACGCGGCTGGATCCGCGCCCTCGGGCAGATGGAGTTCTTTTGATTCGCGGTTGAACAGTTCCATGCTGAATACGCTCCCTCGTTGAGATCAGAACTGGACGTTCTCGAAATACGTTACGAGACCGGCGCGATTGCCGGGTTGGTGAATTGCTGGGTCGCGACGAGCGCGCGATAGAACTCGCTGTGCGCGCTCAATTCGCGATGCGTGCCGGACGCGACCAAACGTTTTTCATTCAACAACAAAATGCGATCGGCGTTTTGAATCGTCGCGAGCCGGTGCGCGACGACGAACAAGGTTTTCCCGCGCACGAATTCCGGCAACGCGTCGAAGATGGATCGCTCGATCAAGCCGTCGAGCGCGGCGGTCGGCTCGTCCAAGATCAAAATGTCCGGGTCTTTGATCAGCGCGCGCGCGATGGCGAGCCGCTGTTTCTGTCCTTCCGATAAATTCACGCCGCGCTCGCCGACCTGGGATTGATAGCCGTGCGGCAGATCGGCGATGAACGCGTGGATGCCGGCGATCTGCGCGGCGCGCATCACTTGGTGCTCGCTCGCTTCGGGATTGCCGTACCGCAAATTCTCCATCATCGTGCCCGCAAGCAACACCGTGCTCTGCGCGACGTACCCGATGCGCTCGCGCAGAGAACCAAGCGCGTACTCGGAAGCGGGGATGCCATCGAAGCAAATCTCGCCGCGCGTCGGTTTGTAGAATCGCAGAAGCAAACTCAACAGCGTTGTCTTGCCGACGCCGCTCGGTCCGACAATTGCGATGCGTTCGCCGGGTTGCGCGCAAAACGACACTTCCTCGATGACCGGCTCACTGCCGTTGTACGCGAACGACACATTCCTGAATTCGATCTCGCCGCGCAAGCGTGCGACGCGTTTGCCTACACCCAGGTTTTCTTCCGGCACGATGTCGAACAAGGTCGAAACGCGTTCGAGCGCGGCGAGCGCGTTTTGCAATTGCAGATTCGCGGAGGCGAGGAAAAGCGCGGGACCGTACACGTAACCCAGGTACGCTTGAAACGCGAGGAGCGAGCCGAGCGTCCATTCGCCCTGAATGACCCAGACCGCGCCGGCGATCAGCACGACCGCGCGCGCGGCGTCCGGCAGAATACCGATGGCGAGGTTCGCGAGCGTGCCGACCGTCATCTGTTCCATCGCGATTTGCCGCGCGGCATTCAGTTGCTCCATCACCTGCGCGACGGTGCGCTTTTCGGACGCGAACGCTTTGATGAGCGCGGTCGCGGAGAGCGATTCTTGCATTGTGCGCGTGACGTTCGCCTGCCGCTCCATGCTGGCGTGACTCAGGACGCGCAGCTTGGCGGAGAAATAGCGCACGGCAAATACGAGCGCGGGGAGTACGATCAAGGTGACGAGCGCGAGTTTCCATTCGAGATAAAACAGGAACGCGACGCCGCCGATGAAACGCAGAACGTTCGTCACGATATAGACGAGCGTGCTAGAAAAGAACCAGCGCAAGCCCTGCACGTCCGAGAGCAAGCGCGACATCAAATAGCCGACCTCTTTGTCGTCAAAGAACGATTTGGGGAAACGCAGCGTGCGGTCGAGCAGATCGCGCTGAATGTCGAGGAGCACTTGCTGTTCAAAGCGCGTAAAGAAGAATTGCTGTAACGTGCCGGACGCCATCGCGAATACCTTGATGACGGCGAGCAGACCGAGCGCGATGACGAGCAAGTTCAATTGCCGACCCAGGATCACATCGTCAATCAGAAAACGATAGATGAGCGGATCGGGAAACGCGAGAAGCGCATTGAAAAGGATGAGGAGCGCGCCGAGCGCGCCTTGCCGCCAGTGCCGCGCGACGAACGGTTGTAGATTCTTGAGATTCGCTTTTGCACCGGCGTAACCCCCGCGCCCGGCGAGCCGGTCCGCCGGCGACGTGCGCGCGAGTCCTTGTCTGAGATAGGCAAGCCAGGTGGTCACGTCTCTCCTGAGATACGACTTGTCACGTTCGATGCGGTCCTCTCCATCACCGCGCCAATCGCGCGCCAATCCACACCATCTTTGGGGAAACGCATTCGATACGTCGGAACCGCGCGACACGCCTCGCACACGAGATCGAACGCGCGCACGCGCAGATGCTTGGGCAACACGGCGAGAAAACTCGCGTGCTCGTTCCAAATGTGCGCCATCGCCTCCGTGCGTTTCAGCGGAATCAGTTCAAAGCGATCCGCCTTTTCCAAGAAGAACATACCGCCCAACGGCGCGGCGCGCGGACCATCGTGATACAAACCCCAGGGCGTGCTGTGAACAACAAATGCGTTGCCGGTTTGGCGAATGATATTTTGATCGTCGCACAAAATCGCCGCGCGCGGCGCGGTGCGCGCGACCGTCGTCTTGCCGCCTTCGTCCGGCGCAAAGAATAGCGCGGCGACTTGACCGACGACGACGGCGGAACTGTGCAGCATCATCGCGTCGAACGTCGGCAAAAAGGGCGCGAACAAACTGGGACCCACGTAACACTGCGCGAGAAATTCGTCATGCTCCAGCGTGTGGAATAATGCCACTTCGCGCCGCGCGAAATCGAACAGCGTCACTGCCCAGTCGCGCAACTCGACGCGGTTGTGCTCTGGCTGATTGAGCGACGCCCACAAGCGGTGTTGCACAAGCGGCGAACGCAAGAGCGGGGTGGTCCACTCTTCGCGCGAGAAAACCACGTCGCGCGAGATGCGGCGAGCGGGTGGCAAGGTCAGTGGGAGCATCGCCGACGCGTCGAGCGAAACGACCTGCGCCCGGCAACGCACATCACTGGCGCGCGCGTTCGTTTGAAAAGGCGCGAACGCGTCTTGAAAGGGAAATGTCGTTTCGGCTTGAGTGTGAAACGTGACGCCGGCGATTTGATGCGTTTGGGTGAACAATTAAACTCGATGGGACAAAGTGGATTGGATCAATGCGCGTCGCAACTAACCGCCGCGTGGCACTGCTGAACCGTTCGAGCACACTGCGAATGGAATCGAGCCGTTCGCGCAACCCGCCCAGCGCGGCGCCGCGCCGGCTGGACTACACAACGAAGGGTCTTGCGCCGGGAAAAAACCGTTGGTACACGTTTCTACCGCCGGCGTACTGCCGTCAAGGCACATCCCCAGCGGACCGAGTCCGCTCGCGGTGGGAGTAGATAAATCGCGCGCGCGTGGCGGCTCGTAGACCGGTCGCCCATTTTTCTTTTTCACATGCACTTCCGTTCTGAGTAGAGGCGCAATACCTTGGTCGAAGGATGCCCCTACACTCTGCGACCGGATGGATCGGGTCGAGAGAGGATGAGATCGTACGGTTTGTCACACTCAAAGCGATTGGTATGTTGCCACCAACGGGCGATGGTGCGCCCATGCAGCACGTACTTGACCACGCGTCCTTGCTCGGTCGTCAGTGTGAGTTGCGTGATCGCGGGGTGCCAGAGGCGCGCAACGATGCGCGTATCGCGCAACCAGCGATAGACGCGATACCCAGACCACGTGATCAGTTGCCACGCGTCTCGCCGAACGTGACGCCTGGCACGCGCGAGCCAGACCCGCGCGAGCGCGATTCGCCCACCGCGCACCGAACGCGTCTTGCCATCGCGTTCGGCGCGCGTCACACGCCCGATCAAGTTGTCGGCGGTTACCGGGAACGCGTCGCAACAAGGATTGTTGTCGCCTTGTGTTACCAAGCCCGCAGACGTGATGGCGACAACGCGATGCACGATTTCGTCCGCCGCGTCGCGCTGGTTTGTCGCGCGAAAGACGACAACATCGCCAAGACGAATCTCGCCAAGCGACATTGGCGCGATGAGCAAGCGGTCACCGAGGCGAAATGTGCCGCGCATGCTGTCGCCGCGATAATAGCAGGTGAGTGTTCCATCGCGCATTACTTTGCCATTGCCTTATCAATCGCGTCCCAGTCTACTTCGTCTTTGGGTGCGCGACACGATAATACCGGGCTTGGTGATCAGCGACATTGGTTATCCACACACAGCCACAACCGGCTGTTTGTTTCTGGGCGGTGGGAATAATCCCAGGTCATTCGCGCGATCACAAAAATAGTACGGAGCATTCAACTTTCCAGCAACGTGAAAATTATTCGCCACACACTCGCCCTGACATATATCGCGATGAAGACATTGCGCGCAGATTCCTTCCAACCGCAACGGAATTTGCTCGCGCAGACGCACAAGCCCAGGGCTAGTACACCACACCTCATACAAGTCATTCGTCTCGGCATGACCATAAATCAATTCCGGGATTGTCGTGCCAATTCCACACAACGCTAGTTCGCCAGTCGCCAACATTCCGAGGATATTCTTGACCGTGCATCTGCCAAGCGCATCGTTGAGCAGTTTACGAATCGGGAAGAATGCAAAGGGAATATCAAAATGAATCGGCACTCGGCTTTGCGGCGCGATCTCATCTTCGATGCGGCGATACAGTTGGATAATCTCCACAACATCCAAACCCTGGTCATCGCAGAATCTTTCGCCGCGACCAGTCTGCTGAACATGGTTGAATTTGACCGAGCCACACCCCAGTTTTTCCGCGAGCGACACAACCTCCGCCATCTCAGAGACGTTGCCCCTGTGCAGCGTACAAATCACTTGCGGGCGAAATCCCACTGCGACCAGGTTCTTGATCCCGGCAACCGCACGGTCGTAACTTCCTGGCACACTCCGCAACGCATCGTGCGTTTCCGGCTTGACGCCGTCCAGACTGACAGAGATAAAACAGACGCGGGATTTTTCTTTCAGGAATTTCGCAAGCGTATCATCCACCAACGTTCCGTTCGTCTCGATGACGATATCCAATCCGGCATCGTTAATCAAAGAAACAAGTTCACGGAATTGCGGGTGCAACATCGGTTCGCCGCCGGTTAATTTGATCGAGCGCAAGCCCAGCGGTTTGCCCTCGCGGATCGCTTTCTCGACGTATTCCAGTTTGACGTATGGACCGCCGTCGCCGTCCGGTTGAAACTTGGGCACGATCCAACAATGCCGGCAAGCCAGGTTGCACGAACCGGCGGCATACACGTACAATGAGGTGAGCGGCGGGACGCCTTCGGGCAAATCGAGTTGTATCGGCGCGATGGTTTGCGCGGGGGTTATTGGATCGCAAGTTGTGGTCACTAGGTTTGTCTCCGTATTGTGCGGCAAATTGGAAATTTGCCCTACGTCATCTCCATATTGTGGCGCAAATTTCCAATTTGCGTTACGTGGTCTCTATCAAAAAATGGCGATAGCAATCTTCGGGATTCGCGCGGTTGAAATCGCCGGTCAATTGGTACGCCAAGCCGGGGCAACTTCCGTTGCAGTACGACGCCCACTCGCAACTCGCGCAACCGGCAACCTGCTGCATCGGGATCGCGCGACGTTCGCGTAATGCGCGCAACGTCGGATGCGTTTGCCAAATCGCTTCGAGCGAATCGGTCGCGATGTTGCCCAGCGTCAAGCCGGACAACATGTGGCACGGAACGATCGTGCCGTCGTGCAAAATATCCATATTGGAAAAGATGCAGCCACACGCGGTCAAGTAGCCCATCGTCCACCCGGCGGATTTCTCGCCGGTGCGCCGCGCGTGTTCCATCTCCGCGTATGCCTTGCGCTTGGCTTGCGGTCCCGCGTTCGCGGTGAGACGACCGGGGTAGCGTTCGAGCAAGCGCGCGATGATCTCCATCGCTTCCGCTTTTTCGCGCGACGTGAGCGACACGTCGCCCTGGTTCTCGCACCCTGCGCCAATCGGCATTGCCTCGTTCGTGCTGAACGACGCCAAGCCGATGTCGTCGAGTAGCAGGCACGCGATGTTTTCCAAATCGTGGAGATTGTGCCGGTTGATCGTCGTGCGTACCGTAATTGGCAAGCCGGCTTGTTTGAGCAAACGCAAACCGCGCACCGCACGCGCGAAACTGTTCGGGCGACTCTGGTCGTGAATCTCCGCGCATGAACCATCCATCGAGACCTGGATGTAATTCAATCGCCGGCGGCGTTTCCCGATCTCGAACTTCGCCGCCATCGTTTCGTCAATCAGTGTGCCGTTGCTCAAGATGCTATAGCGCATTCGGTTCGCAATGATGCCGTCAATCAAATCGAATAGGTCGGGACGCGTAAACGCTTCGCCGCCGGTGAGCGTCACGTCCATGATTTTCAAGCGCCCCAGTTCCGCGAAGAACGCGAGCCAGCGTTCGGTCGGCAGATCGCGCAGCGCGGTCATTTCGTCCGCGTAGAAACAGTACTGGCAACGCAGATTGCAACGACCCGTGAGCGCGATATTCATATTACGCGGGGGAGGCAAGGTTGGCGAGTTGCTCACAGTTTGATTTTCTAGGCAGATGGTTCTTCCGCAACGCCGATAAATCCGTTCGCGACCATCTCGTCAATAAATACCTTGACTTGCGCGCCAACCTGATCTTCCGGCACGTCCTCGTACACATCGCAAAACGCGTTCGCGATGGTCGGCGCGTCGTGCGCGCCGTCGCACAATTTCCAGACGAACAAGCCGGTGTGATTGAGCACGCGAATTTGGTTGGTATCCGGATTGAACAGCAGACCACCGTCCTCATCTTCTTCGCGCAGAACGACATCGGGATTGATAATGTAACGCGGTGATTTTAGCGCCGTGTCTTTCAAAGTTATTCTCCTGGTCAATTGTTTCGCCGCACGAAAGGAAACAAGTTTAGCGGTATTACGTCCGTCCCAACACCTTCACCACATTCCCCGCCATCGCCGCCGCGGACTGGGCAAACATGCCCGCGCCTCTGCCGAGTCGCCGCAGATAATGCAACGGCAATGTGCGCGCGTCGGTGATGGCGTACCGTTGCCGCATGTATTCGCGGCTGGGAAAGAAGGTGTGCCAAAAGTACAGCCATCTCGATTTGCCGCTCGGCAGATTCATTCCATCCCACACATCGCGCGCCTCGACGCGCGGCGCGGTGTTGATCGCGAACAAGATACGTTCGCGCACGCTGGCGGAGCGCGCCAATCGCGCGCGCACCTCGTTCGGCACGGACACACCCCAGGTATCTCCCACGCGCGCGAGATTGGACTGCACGATGCGGCTCAAGCCAAACGCGCGCGCGGACTCGATCACATCGTCCCAGTTGATCTGCTCGCGATAACGCGCGAGCACCAACGCCAAGTCGTACGCCGCGAGTAAGCCGTGTCCCTGGTGATGCAAAACCGCGTGCGCGGCAAGGTGAATGATCTGCGCTTCGGGCGCGAACACGCGCGCGGGTTGATCGTTCACGCGCATCGGCAGCGTGCGTTGCCAAAACCACTCGATCGCGATTCGCTCGCGATAGTACGGCAGGTTGAAGAGATGCCAGTGCATTTCGATCATCAGCGGATATTTGCCAACGCGCTCGAACGCCTGGTCGTATGAAAAGCGCGTGTAGAAATTTTCGGTTGGCTCTAACGTCGTCGTAAAACCGCGCGCAGTCAAAATGTCGCTCACGCGCGGCGCGTCGTCGCGGTGAATCAAAATGTCCATATCGCCCATCGGACGCATCGCGATGTTGGGGTACAGCGTGTTCGCGAGCGCCGCGCCTTTGAGCAACACCGCCGGGATTTTTTCGCGCTCGAAGATGGCGAGCAACTCGCCGACCTCACGGAACGCGACCCAGTTCGCGATTTTCGTTTGATGATACGCCGTCTGCAACGATTCGACGAGCGCGCCTGGCGGTTCGGGCGCGCCGTCATAGCGCCAGAGTGCCGCGTAGAACAATGGCGCAAGATTGTGTTGTTGCGCAGTCTGCGCGATGGCGATCCACTCGTCCGCGTTAACCTGAGGCATTCCAATCGCGTCACCGTCAAACGGAAACGCGGCGCGAATCAATTGCGTCAACACACGCTCAGAGTTGTTCGCCATCCGCCATTCGCCATTTGCTATTCGCCATTCGCTCATCGCTTATTGCTTCGACTTGATCCACACCGGACCCCACGCGTCCTGCACGTCATCGCCGAGTTTGCGCGCGCGCGTGCCGTCCGCGTTCATCACCCAGATTTCGGTAAACGCGCCGTTGTGTCCGCGATCCGATGAAAAAACAATCTGCTTGCCGTCCGGCGACCAGGAAGGAAACTGATTCCAGAACCAGTCGGTGCTGAACGTAATTTGCTTGGTCACGCGCGTGTTCGCATCGAGAATCCAAATTTCGTGACGCCCGGTTTCCGTGCTCGCGTACGCGATCTTGGTTCCATCCGGCGACCACGCCGGCGCGAACGCGATGCCGGCGCGCAACGCGGTCATCGTCGTCGGCGGCGCAAGCGGCAAACGCAAATCGGAACGCAAAATCTGCAGCGTGTCGGGACGATTCGGGTCGGTCGCGTTGAACAGCGCGAATATACCGTCGGGTGAAATCGTGTCGCGCGCGGCGACCGTTTCGTACACTGCGAGATCCGTGACCAGACCCAGGTTCTTGCCATCGGGGTCCATCACCCAAATCGTCGGCGCATAGCGCGGACCGCGTTGGAATATGATCTTGTTGTACAAGTCTGCCGGGATCGTTCGCTTCGCCGATTGTGGAATCGGCAAGGGCGTCGGCGTGCGCGTCGGCATGGGAGTCGGCGAGAGGTTTTGCGCCGGGATGACGAGCGGCACCGGCGTCGTCGTGACCCAGTGCAACGGCGTCGGCGTCAGAGTGCCGGTCGTCATCGCGACCGCGGTCGCGTACATCACACGCGCGGTCGCAGTCTCCGCGTTCGCCGGCGTCGGGACCGGCGTGATCGGCAGCAAGGGCAGCATCGTCGCGTACTTGCGCGGAAACGGCGTGGGCGTCCCAAAGCGTTGCGTAAATTCCGTCGCCGTCGCGACGATGGCGGCGGCGGTCAACACGTTTTGCGGCGTGGGCGTCTGCGTGATGTAAATATATTGATCGGGCACGACGATCAGCCGCAACATCGGATGCACGCCGATCTTGGGATCGCGGTCGCCAGCATCCCAGGTGAATAAACTTTCGCTTGCGCCGGCGGGACCATCCAGACGAAACGCGACGAGACCGGTGTTCGTCGCCATTTCTTCGAGACGCGCCAATTGCGCGGGCGCAAAGATAAATTGGTTCACGCGATCTTCGGCAAGGTCTTCCGGTTTGAGCGCGCTACCGATGTCCGCTTGGGGACTGGCATCGCGGAAATCTTTGCTGGGACGTTGCGTCCAATTCGCGAGGAGATCGGCGGGCAACAGGCGCAACGTCCAATCGCCCGGCGCGCCCAGGTTAGTGCGATTCAATCCAACGAGTTCGACCTGCGCGTAGAGGATTTTCGAACCGGGGACAACGTTCGATACGTCAAAGTACAACAAGGTCTGGAAAACCTGCTCGCGATAGACGCCGGCGTGCAGGTTGCGGTCGCCCCAATGAATGCCGGTTTCCTTGTTCGTAAGCCAACCGGATCGTTTAGGATCCGCGTTAAACGAGAATTCCTTTGCGTTCGCCGGCGGCGTGGGAACCGGCAACGGCGTGCGCGCGGTCACCGGCGGCGGCAGAGGAATACCCGTCCACGTCGGGACTGCCGTCCAGGTTGCGCGCGGCGTGGCGGTCGCTTTGGGCAAGGGGGTCGGTGTTGGCGTGGCTGAACCGGCGAACACGGCGACAAAGCCCGGCGCGAATGCTATGAAAATAATTACGGCAACGGCGATACCCAGAATCCACAAACCAATTTCTAAAAAAGGCAAACGACTGGTCAGACGATCCACACTATTTCCTGACTCGTAAAAATGATCCGCGAATCATGCTCATCTGCGCTGATCTGCTATGCGATACCGCAAAACGAGTTTTGCGATACAGGGTTCTTTGTTCGCGTAAATTCGAGTGATTCGCGGATGAAAGAACTTGCTGGTTACAGAACCTTATTCGGGCGGCGCGCTCGGAACCGGCTCTGTCGGAGACGGCGACACGACCGTTGTGGTTTCTTTGTCTTTGGACGAATAATAATAGTAGGAGGCATACCCTCCCGCGCGCCGCGTGCTGAGTTTGTTCAGCACGACGCCGAACACTTTGACGCCGGTCTGTTTGAGCGTTTGCAACGCGCGCCGCGAAACGTCGCTGCGCGTGCGCCCGGCATCAATCACCATCACCGCGCCGGAGCATTGCGCGCCGAGAATGCTCGCGTCGGCGACGGCGAGCGCCGGCGGCGAATCGAGGATGACCATATCCGATTGTGCGCGCACATCGTGAAGAATCTGTTTCATCGCTGCCGAGTCCAACATCTCGGCGGGGTTCGGCGGCAACGGACCGCTCGTAATCACGCGCAGAGTCGCAATCGCGGTCGGGTGCATCACGCGGTCGAGCGCCGGCGCGTCGTCCAGGAACAGACTGCTCAACCCGACCTCGTTCGAAAAACCGAACAACTTGTGTACCATCGGTCGGCGCAAATCGGTATCGAGTAAAACCACGCGCCGTCCGGCTTGCGCCATCGTCACCGCGAGGTTCGCAGCGGTCGTCGTCTTGCCTTCGCCGGGATTCGCGCTCGTGACGACGAGCGCGCCGGTCGGATTTTCGATCCCGCTGAAACGCAAGTTGGTACGCAAGACGCGGTACGCTTCCGAGATCGGCGAGCGCGGATGCTTGAACGTCACCAAATTATCGGCGGGCTGGTGGACGCCGGCGATCCGCATGATCGCGCCGAGCATCGAAACGCCCATCACGCGTTGCGCGTCGTCCGCGTCCTTGACCGTATCGTCGAGATATTCGAGGAGAAACGCGACGCCGCCGGCAAGCACCGCGCCGGCGATCATCGCAAAGAGGACGTTCTGTGGAATGTTGGGACTGATCGGCATTTTCGGTTCTTGCGCCGGCGCGAGCACCGTCACAAACAAGTTCGCGCCGGTGAGCAACAACTGGGAGAGCGAGGCATAGTTCCGTTGCCAATCTGCGATCTTGGATTGTAACGCGGCGCTGCGCGCGTTGAGTTCGTTGAGTTTGACCGGATCGTTCTCGAGCGCGGCTTGGCTCGTCAGATTGGTCAACGTTTTCTGCGCGCTTTCGACCTGGGCTTTGATCTGCGTGAGTTGCGCGGTCACAAACTCGCGCTGGTCCTCCGATTGCTTCTGCTGCGCGCTGATCGGTCCCTTGGCGATGAGTTGACGCGCAACTTCATCCGCGATGATTTTGGCTTGCTGGGGATCGGGGTCGGTCGCGCTGATTTGGATCAGCTGACTGCCCCCGGCTTTGGCGGAAACCTTAAAGTACAGATTCTGCCAGGGTTGCGACCATTGGATCGCTTCCGCCGTGGCTTGCAAGACCGTTGGTTGGGTCGCGAGCAAAGCATACGCGCCTGCAAAATTCGTCGCGGATTGGACGGCATCAATGTAGGGATTCTGATTTTGCACGGTCTGCCCCACGAGCACCGTCGTCTCCGCGCGATAGATCGGACGGATTTGCAAACTGTACACATAGCTCGACCCGGCGGCGAGCGCGCTGAGTAGAACGAGCAACCATGCCCATTTACGGAATAATGCGAAATATTGTCTCAGTTCCAAGTTGACCTCAAGTACTCTTTTTCTAGTGCGGGCAGGCTGCCCGCGCTACCGACTCGCCGCGCGCAACGCGGCGCGCGTGGCGGAGATGACCTGTTCGACCTGGGCGTCGCTCATCGTCGGATAGAGCGGCAACGTGACCTGGCGCGCGGCAACGGACTCGGTCGTCGGTAGCGCAATATCGGGATAGCGTTTACGATAGTAGCTGAATTGATGAATCGGCGGATAGTGAATGCTCGATTGAACTTGCGCCGCGCGCAGCGCATCCATGAAACGCGTACGGTCGCTCCGCTCTGGCAAGAGAATCGGAAAAAGATGGTGAGAGGATTGGCTCGGCGTTTCACGGAAAGGCAACGCGAGCGTCGAGTCGCTCAAGCATTCCCAATATTTTTCCGTGATCGCTTTGCGCCGCGCGTTGCCGTCGCGCAGTTTTCGTAATTGCGCCAGTCCGAGCGCGGAGTGAATTTCGTCAATGCGATAATTGTATCCCAGGTCAACCACGTCGTACGTGTACGCGTGTCCCTGGTGCCGATCCCAGGTCAGCGACGTCATGCCGTGCGAACGCCGCAGACGTACGCAGTCCGCCACGTCATCGCGGTTCGTCACCAACATGCCGCCTTCGCCGGTCGAGAGGTTTTTATTCGAGAAGAAACTGAAACAGCCCACGTCGCCCCACGCGCCCAACACCTTGCCGTTCAACGACGCGCCGGGGGCGTGCGCGGCGTCCTCGATTATAGCCAGATTATTTCGGGACGCAATTTTCGCGATGGCATCCATCTGGCAGGGATACCCGCCGTAATGCACGACGATGATCGCGCGCGTGCGCGGCGTGATCTGCTTTTCGATCTCCGCCGGCGCAATGTTCAAATCGTGCGCGCCGAGAATCTCCGCGAAACGCACGTCCGCGCCAGTGTACAACACGGCGTTCGTCGTCGCGACGAAGGTGAGCGCGGGCGCGATCACTTCATCGCCGCGCCCGATGCCGAGCGCGAGACACGCGAGGTGTAGCGCGACCGTCGCGTTCGAAACGGCGAGCGCGTGCTTGACGCCGACGAACGCGGCGAATTCTTGTTCGAATTGCTGGGTCACCGCGCCCATCGTGAGCCAGCGGCTTTGCAATACATCGAGCGCGGCGCGTTCTTCTTCCGCGCCGTAATCCAGGTCTGCGAGTGGCACACGCCAGTTCATTGTTGCTCCTGCCTCACCCCCTACCCCCGTCCCCTTCCCCCTCTCCCGATGAAGTTCAATTGGGAGAGGGGGGAGAGGTGCCGAAGGCGAGGAGGGGAGTGAGGTTATCCCTCACCCAAAATTTGCGGCTTGAGCGTTTCGAATTCTTGGACCGCTTGCTCGTAATCGTCGGTGCGACCCAGGTCTTGCCAGTAACCATCGAAGGGATAGCCGACGACGCGCTCTTTCTGTTCGAGCAAGCGCAGCACCAATTCGGGAAAATCGAAATACTCGCCGAGCGGAATGTGCTTGAGGACGCGCGGCTCGAAAACATAAATGCCCATGCTCACGTGAAACTCGTACGTCGGTTTTTCGATGTAGCCGATAATGTCGTTCCCGCCGTTCCGCTGAATCACGCCGAGATCAATCTTGACCTTGCGTTGGTGCATCGCAATCGTCGCGCAACCGCCTTCGGCGCGATGAAATTCGATCAAGGCGCGCAAATCTAAGTTCGTCAGCACGTCGCCGTTCGTCACGAGGAACGTGTCGTCAAGTCCCGCCACACACGCGAGCGGACCCGCCGTGCCGAGCGGTTGATCTTCGTAACTGTAACGAATCGGCAGACCAAAACGTTCGCCGTCTTGAAAAAACGCCTGCATCAATTCGGCGAGATGCCCGACGGTGAGAATCGCTTCGTCAATGCCGGCGCGTTTCATTTGGCGCAACAGAATTTCCAGGATCGGCAAATCGCCGATGGGCATCATCGGTTTTGGTAAAATTCTAGTATAAGGCGCTAGACGAGTTCCTTTTCCACCAGCTAACACAACGGCTTTCATCTATTCCTCTTTTCCAAGAAACCCAAACAGACATTTTTGGACGCGGATAAACGCGGACACTTGCACCGCACGCAAGTACAGGTGTGAACGCGGATGTTTTTATTATCCGCGGAAATCCGCGCTGATCCGCGTCCCAATCGTTTTTGTTTAGACATCAAACCTGGTATTCCTGTGGACGATACAACGAAAGATGCTCCGCGATCCAATTCACTGTGATTCGCAAACCATCACCAATTTCAACTTGCGGTTGCCAACCCAGGATTTGTTGCGCCCGCCGATTGTCTGACAGCAGGCGTTGCACCTCACTTTTCTCCGGGCGCAGTCGCGCCGCGTCTTGCGCGATGGCGACCGGTCGGTTCACCAACGCGATGATCTGCCGAGCCAAATCGCCAATCGCGATTTCCATGCCCGCGCCCAGGTTAAACGTTTCGCCTTCGATACCGGGAATTTGCGCCGCGCGCAGAAAACCGGCGACGGTGTCAGTGACGAACGTCAAGTCGCGCCGCGCGTCGAGATTGCCCAAGCGAATCACATCTTGCGTCAGCGCCTGCGCGATGATCGTCGGAATGACTGCGCGCGCGGATTGACGCGGACCGTACGTGTTGAACGGGCGCACCGTTACGACCGGCAGATTGTACGCGCAGTAAAAACTTTCGGCGAGTTTATCCGCGCCGATCTTGCTCGCCGAGTACGGCGACTGCCCTTGCAACGGGTGCGTCTCGTCCATCGGCACACGTTGCGCGGTGCCGTACACCTCGCTCGTCGAAGTGTGGACGACGCGCGCGACCTGGATTTCACGCGCGGCGAGCAACACGTTCAGCGTGCCGATCACGTTCGTCTCGACGACCTCGGCGGGATGGATGTACGAGTACGGAATCGCGATCAACGCGCCGAGATGAAAAACGTGCGTGACGCCGCGCATCGCTTGTTGCACCGCTGGCAGATCGCGCAGATCGCCGGCGATCAATTCAACCTGGCTCAATACGTCCGCCGGCAACAGTGCGAGCAACCCAGGATCGCCGCGCGAGTTGTAGCGGACGAACGCACGCACGCGCGCGCCCTGGTTCACTAACGTTTCGACCAGGTGGCTCGCGATGAATCCGCCCGCGCCGGTCACGAGCACCGGGCGATCTCTCAGAAATCCGTTTTCGCCGATCAATTTTCACCCATAGCCCAACAAATTAAATTAATTAATGGGACGCAGACGAACGCCGATAAACGCCGACAAAAATAAAAATCTGCGTTTGTCTGCGTCCAATAATCTTTCTTTCCCATTCAATCATCATGTGGTCGCCGCTCGACCCAGGAATTGCGCCCGTTCTTCTCGCCGCGCATTAGACATACCTGGCACGGATCCAACTCGCGCGACGCATCGGGCGACTTGAAGGAGGCGTTCCGAAACTCGACGCTGGTTGTACGAACCTCGTTCAATGCGCCCATAATGTCCGGCGCCATCACCACGCGCGCCTTGGCGCTCGCGCAAATATCGAGCAAGCGCATTCGTTCGAGCGGTTTGACGTTGTGAATCGCAAACACGATGATGCCAATGTCGTGCTTGGCGACCAACCGTGGAATATCGCCGCGCCGACCCAGGACGGTGACGCCGTTAATCCGAATGCCTTGCTTGTAGAGGTCGTCGTCCGCGAAACCGACGACGTGGAACGCGTCCGCGCTGGGTCCGTGACTGAGCAACCAGGTCATAAACTGTCCCGCGTAACCGCTGCCGACGATCAACACGCGTTCGCGCGCCAAACGCGTGCTGGCATTCCCGCGCGCCCCGCGCGCCCAGACGCGATCCACCAAACGACCGCGATAACGCAGCGCCACCGAGCCGATGAGCGCAAGCGTCGAGCCGACCACGATCATGCTCGGCGGCAAGAGCAATGGATCGCCGGTGAACTGATTGAGCGCGAGCGCGCACCCGCACGCCAAAGCTGCCGCCATGACCAGACCCAGCGATTCCGTGTCGCTCGCCTGCGACCACGCGACCCGATACATGCCGAGCAGTGCGCTCGTCGCGCCGAACAACAGCGAAAACCCGAACGCGATCACGGACGCTTTCCACAAACCTAGGTCGAGCGGACCCTGGGAACGCTCGATCGCGCCTGCCAACGCGATCGCGGCGAGCGTGATGAGTGCGTCTACGACGAACCAATTCAGGTAGCGACGGACGAGCCGGCGCAACGGTCCAAAGATCAGCAATTCTTCCGGCGGCGCGAAGGTGCGCCACTGCGGCAGCAACACCATCGCCGTCCAAAAGAGCACATCCAAATCAACCATGAACGTGCGATGACGGACGTAGAGTTGATCGAGCCGCAGTTTGCTCGGCAGGATGGATCCCAGGTACGTTTCCATCACCGAGCCGGCATGCAAGAGCGATTCCTCGTTGCGATACTGCACCGACGCCGGACTCGTGATCCCCGGTCGCACCGAGAGCACTTCCCCGCGCACGTCCTCATCCCAGCCAGCGACGATCTCCGGGTCTTCGGGGCGCGGACCGACGAGACTCATCTCGCCGACCAGCACGTTCCACAATTGCGGCAGTTCGTTCAGTTTCGTATCGCGCAGCCAGCGACCCAGCGGCGTGATGCGCGGATCGTCCTGCGCGGTGACACGCGGACCGCGATGCGCGTCCGGCGTTTCGCGCATCGTGCGGAATTTGAGGATGCCAAAGTTCTTGTCGTCCTTCCCCGCGCGTTGTCCGCGATACAAGACCGGACCCGCGCCCTCGCGCCTGATGAGCACGACGACGAGAAGCAAGAATGGGGAGAGCGCGACCAAGCCAACCAGCGCAGCGACGATGTCGAAGGCGCGTTTAGCGAATCGGTCGAGCCGCGCGCGCGACCAATCGAAAATAGGCGTTTGAGGAAAACGTACGCTTGGAAAAGTTTGGGTTTGATCCATAGGTGAATTTAGAATTTGGATTTTGGATTTTAGATTTTTTGATTTCTATCCGCGTCCATCCCCGTTAGTCCGCGTCCAATTCAGTCTTTTAGAAATGACAGCTAACCAATGCGTTCTCAAGAAAAACAATTGATTCAACAACTCACAAGCGAACCAGGAACGTGGGGCGATGAAACGCGCGAGCGGCGGTGCGAGCGTGACGCGGCGAAAGTGATAGTCGCAATTTGGGAATAACGTTTTGATTTCCGCTTTCTCGATGCCGCGCGTTTGCGGATTCGTGGGATTCAAACGATAGTCGTACCACAAGATCACGCCGTTTGGTCGCAACACGCGCAACATCTCGGAAGCGATTCGGCGGCGCAAGTCGTCGTCCAAGATCGAAGTGAACACGGTGAATTGAAAAACCAGGTCGAACGCGCCGTCGGGATAAGGCAGAGTCGCCGCGTTGCCGCACGCAAATTGCAGGATGCGATACTTGTCGCGCGCCTCGCGCACCCGCTCGCCCAACAAATCCACGCCGAACAAATTTTGCGCCGCCGCGCCATAGCCCAGGAACTTGAACAGTTCATTCCCGCGCCCGCATCCGACATCGAGAACGCGGCAAACATCCCATTCGCCGCGAATGTGGTGAGCAAGCATTTGCGCGATGGCGCGGTCGCGTTCTTGTGTGATAAAAATGTTCGCGGGATTGAACGGCGAGTACCAATCGCGATAACGCGGATCGTGCGCGCGGCGGGCGTATTCGACTTTGAGACGCGCTACGTCATCCATTGGCGTTGCGAAACAGAGGGAGAGCGTTTGGCAAAACCAAACCGCGCTATGCCAGCGAGAAACCCCACGCCATAAGCCACGTGCATCGTCGCAAAGGCGAGCGGTAGAATCGGCGCGTACCGCCATCCTTCGCGCGCGGCAATCGTTAGCGAGATAAAAAGCGACGCCAAGACGTAAGGACACGCAACGGCGGGAAATGGAATCGGCGATTGGACGAAGATGCTGGCAAGTGTTGAAACGAATAGCGCGAGCACAAACGTCGCTGGCACGAGATGCCGCCACGATGCGGGGCGACGATGCTTTTGAATCACGCGCACTTTCCAAAAGCCATATTCGAAATACTGCTTCCACAAACCGCGCAAGGTCGAACGCGAGTAATACGTCGAGCGAATTTGAGGGTCGAGCCAGATTTTGCCGCCGGCTTGAATCAGGCGAAAGTTGAGTTCGTCGTCCTGGTTGCGAACGAGTTCTTCGTCAAAGAGACCGATGCGGTCAAAGACCTCGCGGCGGTACGCGCCCATGTAAACCGTGTCCACCCAGCCCGGTGTTTCCGCATAATGGAAACGCGCACCACCCACGCCAAACGGCGAACTCGTCGCCAGCACAATCGCGTTGCCAATCCACGTATCGCTCTCCGCGCGCATCGGACCGCCAACGTTGTCTGCGCCAGTTGTTGCCAGTTGCACAACACATCGCCGCACATAGTCCTGGGCAATCACGGTATGCCCATCAACCCGAATGACAATCGTGCCGCGCGCCGCACGAATCCCTTTATTCATCGCCGCGGGAACGATCTGTTGCGAATTATCTAACAGACGGATACGCGAATCGCGTTGTTCAAACTCGGTTACGATCTGGCGCGTGCCGTCACCAGACATTCCGTCCACAACAAGAATCTCAATTTTCTCTTGGGAATAATCTTGTGTGAGGAGTGATTCGAGAGTGCGCGCGATGTAGCGCGCTTCGTTGCGGATGGGGAGGATGACAGTGACTTGAGAATCGCGGACAATGGATTGTGATGTAGGCGAATCAACCATAATTCTCAATTAGCGATCAGGTTGTCCACAAGCGCAAACAGTTGAGCACGCCGACGTTCTAACGGAAATTCACGCAAGATGCGTTCGCGACCACGCTTGCCTAATGTGTCGTCATCCGCCAACGCTTGGCGAATACCCTGTGCCACTGCCGCTGGCTCTGTCGAATCGAGATAAACGCCTGTATCGCCAACGACCTCGGGCAATGATCCGGCACGTGTCACCACCGGCACACATTCACGCAACATCGCTTCCGCAACCGCAAGCCCGAATCCTTCGTGGCGCGACGTCTGAACGTACACGCGCGCGCGCGAAAAATAATCATCCAATGCCTGGGCGCTAACCCAGCCCGTGAACTGGACATTCGGCGAAGCGATGGATCGCAGATAATCAATCGTGTCATCTCGCCACGCGCCAACCAAGGCAAAAGGAATATCCGGGAAATGGGATGCTGTACGAACGAACGATTTCAAACCCTTCCGTTGCAGATTGCTGCGATCTACGTTGCCTGCCGTGATGACCATTTGCTCTTTTTGCCGGAACGGGCACTTTCGATCTTCAACGCCTATATATGCCCGAGTCACCTTGTTAGGTGCAATACCGGCGTTCTGGATCGTCTCCTGACGACTGAATTCGCTGAAGGCAACCACCCGCGTTGCCCACTGCATTGTTTGACGCGACACCCACCGTTTGAAACCGCCGCGCTGACTGCCGTATCCGATCTCTGGTAGATTCGCCGTATCGTACCCGCCCACCACTAACACGGAAGGATGCCTGAGAGCACGCGCAATCAACATTGGAAAAAATGTGTGCCAACTCGCGAACCAGCCAAAGACAAGATCGCTCTGCATTATCGCCGTTGTCAGAGCCGACAAATTGACCATGCGTGTTTTCTGATACCACTCGCGCATTTGATAGCGTTCGCGCAAGAGCGTGAGGTCCATCTGCACGAACTTGGCGGGGTGATTGTGAACAAAGAGAATCTTTGATTTCACCCTTCGACTTTGCTCAGGGCAAGGATTTTCGATTTCTGATTGGCAAGCGCGTGGGCGAAAACTTGTTCGCACTTGTGCGTGAATTGCTCAATGCTCAATTCACGTTCGGCTTTTGCGCGCGCCGCCTGCCCCAAACGCCGTCGTGATTCTTTGTCTTGCAACAGAATCACCAGCTTCTCCGCAAGCGCATCTACATCTCCCGGCGGAACCAGGAATCCATCTACACCCTCGTCAAACAATTCTTCGGTCCCATCCACGCGCGTGCAGACAATCGGCTTGCCGGCAGCCATCGCAGAGACAACCGCGAGCGGGCTAGAATCTTTTTCCAATGCCGTATGCACGACCAGGTCGAGCGCCGCCAATACCTGCGGCAAATCCGGTCGAAAGCCGGCAAAAATGACGCGATGATCCAAGCCCAACTGCCGCGTTTCTGTTTTCAGATGCTCGGCATAGACATCGGTATCAAAGAGCGGTGACCCAACAATGACCACACGCACTTGCGGAAACTGTTCAGCAATCCGTGCAAACGCGCGAATTAAAATATGTTGACCCTTCCAAAAAACCAAACGACCGATCACGCCAATTAATAGATCATCCGCACTGGCTTGCCATTCTGCGCGAACGCGCGAACCGTCAACAGATGGCGAGAACTCGCAAGTATCCACCCCATTCCAAATCACAGTGATTCGATCTGAAGGAACAAATGCGCCAAGTTGCCGTGCGATGCTATCGGCGTCGGCAATACTTGCGCGCGCCAACCAGCGCGCACCAAGACTTGATATCCAGGGAAACAAAGGACCCGCGTGGTCCGAGATCCGATCTTGTACGTGCCAGACACAGGGAATTTTTGCCCAACGCGCCGCCAAGCCACCGTAGAAATGAGCAAGCAATCCTTTCGTCACAATCAGTGCCGGGCGACGGGAATAGAGAAACCGAGTCAGATGCAATGCGCTAACCATCACCGCGATACCATTCAACATCACCGCAAACGGATTGGGGACGACGTGACCGCCAAGACGCAAACCGGTAGAGAAAAAGTGAGTGCGTGGAACAATCGAAACCGGAATCCCCACTGCGCGGCAGCGATTGGGGAGATCACCCTCTTCGGGGCAAATGACCAGCGGCATCCAACGCGTTCGGTCAAGAGACTGTGCCAGATACAAGGTGCTAAATTCGACGCCACTCATCTGCGACGTTACTTCGACCAAAGCAATTTCTCTCACTTGGGGCTGGCGTCCAAACCCATCGTTTCGAGTTCCCATAACTTGGCGTGCGCGAAAAAATCAAAGGTCGTATTGATTGCCGCGATCAGCACGCCCCGATAACCAGCCGAAAAGCCACGTTTCCACACATAGTAATACGCAAACACAGTGAAAGGACGCACCACCAAGTGATGCCAGCGAAACCGTTTGTCGCGCTTTTTCATTTCATCAGCTTGGTAGCGGCTATAGCGGTCAATGTTGCCGAGTTGTTTGCTGATCGTCGGCATTCCAAAGTGGAGAATATGACCGCGCAACGTCTCAACTCGTCCTGGCACTTGGATATGAGCATGCACTTCTTTGTCCTCGAAGCGCGCGACATTGCGCCGAAACAAGCGCAAATGATATTCGGGATATAACCCCGCCACACTCACCCACTGGTCAAGGATGTGATGCTTAAACGGTATGCGATAGCCATCCACACCGGGCGACGGATCAACCAAAATGGATTCGATTTCCTCGCGCAATCCCAGCTCAAATCGCTCGTCGGTATCCACCTGCAAGACCCATTCGTGCGCGCATTGCGGGATCGCCCAATTTTTTTGTTTTGCGGATTGAATATACTCGTGCTGAATAATCCGCGCGTCGTACTCACGACAGATGTCGAGCGTGCGGTCCGTGCTAAACGAATCTACGACCAAGATTTCATCCGCCCACATGACCGATTCAAGGCAATCCCGGATTAGGTCTTGGTTATTAAAGGTGGGCAGTAGAACCGAAAGTTTTTGCCGATTACTCATCGGATGGAATCCTTTGGTTGTTCCAACTCCCACAACTTGGCGTGAGCATAAAAGTCAAACGTCATGTTGATCGCCGCGATCAGCAAGCCGCGGTTCCCGGCGATAAAACCCCGCTTCCACACATAGTAGTACACACACACGGCGAAAGGACGCAAGAGCAAATGATACCAGTGAAATCGTTTGCCGCGCTTTTTGAGTTCGTCCGCTTGGTAGCGACTATAACGATCAATGTTTCCCAATTGCTTACTAATGGTCGGCATACCAAAATGAAGGATGTGGCACCGCAACATCCCAACTCGTCCTGGCACTTGGACATGGGCATGCACTTCTTTGTCTTCAAATCGTCCTATGTCACGCCGAAACAACCGAATCTGATAGTCAGGATACAGATTTGAAATTTGAAGCCATTGCCCCATGATAAAATTCTTGCGCGGAAACTGAAAAGCATGGACATCCGGCTTGACATTCGCAATGACCTGGTGAATCTCTGCCTGCGCTCCTTCTTCAAATTGCTCGTCGGTATCCACTTGCAAGACCCATTCGTGCGCGCATTGCGGAATCGCCCAATTTTTTTGTTTCGCCGATTGAAGGTACTCGTGTTGAATGATGCGTGCGCCGTACTCACGACAGATTTCCAACGTGCGGTCCGTGCTGAAAGAATCTACAACCAGGATTTCGTCTGCCCATCTCACCGATTCGAGGCAATTGCGGATGATCGCTTCATTGTTGTATGTTGGAAGCAAGACGGAAAGCGACACGGGAATCTCGCTCAAAGATTTACCTGTTTCGCAACAAGGGTACCACCAAAATTCGGCGTGACAGAACTGCGCGCCAATTCATCCAACTTGTAGCCCATCGCAAACAAGAACCATATCGGCACTGTCAACTGCGCCCATACAATCACTCCTTCTCCGGCGAAAATTACGGCTAACCCACAAAATGTCGCAAACAACCCACTCGCAGATTCTCCAATCCACCCAGACTGGCGGGTCAATTGGAACATTCGCCAGATGAGATGCACTATCCACAACGAAAACAGTCCTAGCCCCAAGATACCCAGGTTTGCGCCAATCTGAATCAGGTCACTGTGGACATAGCCACTTCCACCCCATCCTACACCTAAAAGGGGATTCTCTTTCAGCAGATCGAAAGCCGCGGTCACACGATCAATTCGCTTGAACTGACTGGAATCCGCATATTGCAGGTTATAAAGAGATTCAAACCGCTGCATAAACGCAGAGGGAAGAAAAGGAATCGCCAATGCGGCAAGCACCAATAAAACCCACGAACGTTTTTGAACAAAGGCATACGCTATAAGGAAAACAACCATAGCGTACCACAACCCGCGAAACCCGCTAAGATACATTGCGAAAAGATCAGCCATCAGGGCGCTCCCCCAAATCAATCGTATCCATCCATTAGAGCGCACCGCCACCAACTGACGCACAGTCACACCGAAGAAAGTAAACACGACAAGTCCCGCTGCGACATGCCCGTAGAAAAGGAAACCCGCGCGATCAAACCCAGTGATGGTAGTGCGAATCGTCTCTACGGATTCACCTTGAAGACGTTTAGTCAAGTCTGGGGCGAACACGTCCATCAACCCTAAGCCGCTGATATACACAGCCACCAGGATGCTTAAAAGGATAGCACGCTCCCAATCGCGACGGCTGGCAATGAGATGCTTGACCACATAATAAGACGGGATCGCAACAAAAAAGATCTTGAACTCGTGGAGCACGACATCTATCGGATTACCCCGCATCACCCCAACGACAATTCCGATAACACTCCATGCGACAAGGAGCAACATGACCGGTGGGATAGAAAAATCCACCTTCTGGTGGTAGACAAGAGACTGAAGGGCAATCGCAAAGAACAAGAGAACAGCAAGGACCTCAGAAGGATGAATCGTTAAATTAGGGGCGAGGTATATTGTCCGCCAACCAAACCCAAAAGTGAATATCCAGAGCGCAAATCCCAAACGCAAGATACGGTCACTGGGAATTGCGACAACAATTACGGTAAGCACGACCAAGGTAAAGATAACTAACTCGCGCGTACCTATACCCCAGATCGCCACCAGGGCACCAAGCATAACAGCAATGATCAAAGCAAAACCAACGAGCAAAAATCTCGACCATGCCGTAGGGCGAAGAGAATCAATCAAAGAAGACATTCATTTCTCATTTACGTTGCGGTCGCAAATTCAACACTCATGCACAGGGTGGTTTGATCCACTGTGCCACTAGACGAAGTTGACGCCCTAACGCTCGCAGGTATGGGCGAACCGGCCTCAAAATTCGATTCTGAGACCAACGCGATGTTTTTGAGATCACCTTGTAGGGTTTAGCACCCCAGCGCAGATAAACTTCTGGTAGCATATATCTATCGGAATTGAGGTACAGCGTTCGCAATCCCCACACCCGAGCGCACTTCACCGCCCCGCCAAAAATCACGCTGTAAATACCTTGCCCACGGAAAGCGGGATCCATAAAGGCATAATGCAACTGACCCTGTTGCGAGTCCTCATCAAACTCATTGCCGACACAAAGATACACCCCACCGACTAGGCGATTGCCCTGCACCACAAAAACCGGCGAGTCCACGCGCCAGCCACGCAACTTGCCGCAATAAGGGATCGCCCAGTCATCAAAGAGTTCCTGGAGAATTCTTTTTTCTTGCGCTCGTACCAAATCATGTTTTTCAAAAGAGAGTATCTCAAATCCATTAGGAAGATTACGCGCCGATCCTTTGTATTCGTCCAGTTGCAAAATAAGAACAGTATAGGTTTCGACCTCTTCGGTAAATCGTTTCTTCATCATTAGTTTGCTTGCTCAACCTTTCGAGTACTCAGTTTTTGTCTTATCATTCCCCCGCGCCAACCTAGACCATTGAGCAAAAGAACTGGCATCGCCAACACCTTATCCGCCACGCGCTCCATCTTCACCGCGTACTGAAATGGCTCGTAGAACATTGCCACAACAAAATTGATTGCCTTGAGAAAATCCTTGGGACGCTGAAGCTTGTGCGGATAGACGCAATACATTTCGGGCCATTTGTTACGCACCAGATAATAGGAGCGTCCATAGTTGTAATGTTGTCTGAGGAATGCTTTCAGAGTTGCGCGGTGCTGGTGAAAGACACGGATCGTAGGGTCATAATAGACCTCGTATCCAAGTTTTTTGACGCGCCAATTGTAATCCACATCTTCACCACAATTGAGATAAAACATTTCATCTTGCAGCCCAACTAATGCGATCACTTTCTTTTTGTATGATACATTCACACCAGGTAATGTGCGAACTATGCTTGCCTTCGGAGAAGAAGAAAAAGTCACACGGTCCGAAATGCGTCCAATAATTGATTCTGAATTTACTCCAATTACCGGTCCGCCCACAGCCCCTGCTTCAGGATGTTCACAATGAACTTGCTTTATTCGAGTCACCCAGTCAGGAAATACTTCGGCATCATCATCAGTCATGGCAATGATGTCACCTATGCAGTATGGCAATCCAACATTTCGATTGGCGGCAAGATTTTTGTTTTCCGCCTTTACTAGTTCTACTTGTGCGCCCTGTTTACCTATATAATTTTCCACAACAATATCAGAACGCCTGTCGCCGCCATTCACCACAACAATTTGGTCAGGCTTTTCATCCGTACGTTCAATCAACGCGGTCAGACATCGCGCCAACATCTCTGGGCGATTATAAGTACAGATCAAGACCGAACAAGTCGTCATCGCGTTTGGATTCCCCGCACTTGCGCCCAAAGATAATACCATTCGTAAAACCCACACACACGCCTGGTGAACCAACTTAACGTATCCGATGCCATCATTGGTTCGCGTCTAAGCAAATAGCAATCCGTTTCAGAACCGTTGCCCCATCGCCCACCAACGATCACTGCACAATCATACCCCGCGCGTTCAACGGCATCACGCTCACGACGTGTAAATGCGCCACCGGGATACGCAAACGGGATAAAGGTTTCACCGAAGGATGCGATTTGGTCGCGCGATTCAAACAGTTCACGCTCCAAACCCGTGTCATCAAGCGAAGTGAGATCGGGATGCGTCACGGTATGGCTACCCAGCACAAAACCCATAGCCTTGATTGCGCACAATTCATCCGCCGACAACAGACGCTGTGTCTTGTCCACCGAACTCCACTGCGCCGTTTTTCCCGAGTAGCCCGTCACGATAAAAAGCGTTGCGGGGTAATTGTGATTGCGTAGAATCGGCGCGGCGTTCGTGAGAAAATCGCGCAAGCCATCATCGAAGGTCAGCACAATCTTGCGGTGTAAATCGCCGTTCGTCCGTAACAAACGAACCGCTTCTGCCAATGGAATGACATGGTACCGCGATTCGGATAGATACTGCATCTGCGCCGCAAACATTTCGGGACAAACCGCCCAGCGGTCGCGCGGGGCATCGGAGATACTGTGGTACATCAAGATGCGAAGGCGACGACGCGCAAGCCACGACCACAAGGGAGAATACCCCATCAGGCAATCTTGGCTGATCGCCGAACGCCAACAAACGCGGACAAGACCAATTTGGCTTCGGCAAGCCATCGCTCAGGTATTCCATACGCGGCTAACATCAAAAGCCCAGGATAGATAGCCAATCGGTAACGCCAACCACCGACAAAAACCAAACCGATCAATAGATTGCAGAGAATGAGCGGCACGGCAATTGAGACAACTATTCGCCACCCCGCGCGATGTTTGAACAAGCGAATGAATCCGAGCATGTAGAACGGGATTAAGATAAGGTCGCTCCCGTCAAGCACCGGGTTGTACGCTGGTCCCCAGAGTGCACCTACCTTCGCAGGCAATAATTGAAGAAAGGCAATTGGACTGTTTCTGATCCAACCGGTAGACAACTCCCATGCCTTGCGATCACGTTCCAATTCACCCAAACCGATAAACTCGCTCGCCCAATTAGAAGGAACCGGCGTATAGGAACCATGTGCGTTCGGATTATTACCTACAAGAAAATTGTATCCGCTACTGCTACTGAGCACAGGAGAACCCAAAACAATCTGGTTACGTATGAGCCAGGGCAATACGGTCAAGCCAGCTATCAAGACCGTAACCAGCATGGCAATTGTAAATCGCTGGCGATCTACACCCAAGCGCAACCAGGCGACGCAAACGAATATGACTAGTACGGGAAGCATCGCCTCGCGACGAACAAGCGCAAGCAATCCAATCAGAATACCGGCGCTTAACCAGACGAAAAGTGAACGGAACGAGTTAGGCAAGATCAAGGATGCCAAGAGAAATACAATCAAAGGAATATAGATCGTCTCTGTCAGAATTTGTTTCGTAAAAAGCAAAAAGTGGGGAAAAAGCGCGAACAAGATTCCAGCAAAATAACCACGCCATGTTCCCATAATTCGCACAGTGACAAGGTAAAAGCAAGACGCTGCTATCGCTCCGATGATGGCTTGCAAAACAAAGACCATCAAGCGGTTTTCTCCAAATACCAAAACGACTCCCGCCACGAAATACGAATAGAGTGGCGGACGATCTGCCAACCAAGGTTCGACAGTCGAGTGGAATCCTTGCCCCGAAGCGATACCCTGCGCAAAACTCCAAAAGGCAACCGGATCACCGCCCGCCAAAGATGATGCGGGGTAAAACGCGACAATAGCGAATCGAACAGATAATGCAACTAGCCCAATTCCAATTGCGATATATAAATGCTGGCGATTAAGTGGATACAAACTCATTTGTGTTTACCCCGGTGCCATCAATTGTAGATATTGCTCGCCTACTCGCTCCCAGGTAAAATCAGTCAGAATCCGCGCGCGCCCTGCCCCGCCCATCTTCTGCCGCCGCGTCGGATCGTTCAACAAGCTAGCAATCATCGCTGCGACTTGGCGATTGTCTTCTTCATTCACCATCAAACCATACTCTGGACTAAGCAATTCGTCGAACGGGGGGCGTTGTGCCGCAATCACCGGCGTACCGCATCCTAATGATTCGAGCGCGGTCAGCGACGACGCTTCTCCGCGCGACAAAATCAGGGAAAGATCGGCTGCTTGAAAGAACGGGGCAACCTCCGACTGTACTCCGAGAAAACGCACGCGTTCCGACACACCCAATTCGCGCGCTAGTAGCTCTAACTCCGCGCGGTATGCTCCATCACCCAATACAAGGTAGGTTGTCAAGGGGAACTCGCGCAGAACATGCGGTATTGCGCGAATCACCCATTGCACACCCTTACGTTCTTCCAACGCTGCCGCGGTAACGAGCAAATTTTCATCTGGCGGCAAATTCAATGATTGCCGAACTTGTTTTCGCATTTTCAGATTGGGCGCAAAGCGTTCTGCATCCACACCGTGATGAATCACTACACTGTCCCGCCCCAATGCTTCGCGCACACCTTCGGCAACAAAACGGCTGACTGACACTATTTTTTCAGCGCGTTGCGCCAACCCAAACCGTTGAAACTCACGATAGCGGTGAGGTACCTGGGAGTATGGATAATGGAAAACAATCCCAAACTTTTGCTGCCGAACCAAAGTCAATGCTTCCACTTCACCGAACCCGGCAAAGAAAATCCAGACAAAATCATACCTGTGTGTTAGCAAATCCCAAACATAAAACGGAACAATTGCTTGTGCCGCGTAATAGCGCGAGGTAGGAAACTCGGATACCCGCACACGCGAATCAAGCCCATTAATCCGTATTGGCGTTTGCCAGCGCCAAGTGAGCAGATCAACTTGGATGTCGCGCCGTGTCAAGGTGTTTGCCAAATTAAAAGTGTATCGCTCGATACCACGCGGGAGACGAAAGAGAAAGGGATGGATACAAGCGACACGCATAACATTCAATTCTACGTATACGTCGCAAGATACATGTCAGTCATTCGCTCAACAGAAAATCGCGCGGCGACCTCACGGTTGCGTACTCCGAACTGAGGCTCGCTCTCCAAGCGATCTGATATTTGGCGAATGGCTTGGGCGAGTGCATCGGGGTCGTCTGGCTTAACCAGGATCGCATCTGCTCCGTCCAACACTTCGGGCAATCCACCTACGCGCGTCGCAATCACAGGTTTGCCTGCCGCCATCGCTTCAAGCGCAACCAAGCCGAACGGCTCTTCGCGCGAAGGCACGACGACACACCGACTTGCTCGCATCGCAAGCACAACCGATGCGTGATCCTTGCCACCGAGAAACGTCACGTTATCTGCCAATCCCAATTCATACGCAAGTGATTCTAGCGCACATCGCTCTGCTCCATCACCAACAAGATTCAAGCAAACGGTTTGTTTTTCGTTCCGACATTGAGCAATTGCGCGCAGTAAAACGTCGAACCCTTTTTTAGGCACCATGCGCCCAGCCGCAAAGATGTCATCGCCGCCTGCAGCCGACAGCGTATTCTCGATTTGCATACCGTTATAAGCCACGCGCGCTTTGCTCGCTATGTTAGGCTCGACCGCGATTGCCTTATCAAGCAAATAGCGTGAGCAAGCCGTCACCGCATCTGCTTTTCGCAGCGTGGTGCGGAATACCCAACGGTCAAACCAAGTTCCGCGAGCTAGCCCTTCCACATCATCACCATGCAAAGAGACGACGAATCGAAAATGGAGCAATGCATGCGCGATGACCAAGAATAATGCTGGAGCGCCAACAAAATGTAGGTTCACCGCCTTCGGCTTGTCGCACGCAATGCGCCAGATCAAGGGCATCAATGTCGTTGGAAAATAGAAGAGACTCGCGAGAAATAAATCCAGTCGTCTTTTCTGCAAATCGCGCAAACGGGGCGTGAGGAAAAGTGATCGCCGCACACACACGCCATCTATTTCTTCTACGGTCGGGAGCGTGCGTGGGTAACGCTGGGTTAGTACTGTGATTGAGTGACCACGCTGTTGTAATTCGTGGACGAGATTCGATGTAACTCTTTGCAAGCCACCGAGGTTGGGTAGATAACTCGAAACGACTAACAAAACTTTCATTTGCGGTCAGTTCACCAACCGTTCCAACTCCGCTTGGTAATTACACCCGATAGTATTCCAGTCGTAGCGATTCTCGACCAGCATCCGCGCTTTCGCAACCATTGCTTCCGCCTGAGTGCGATTTTGGAATAATCCGATGACATTGCGAGCAAAGGTATCGGAATCATTAGCGATCATCAAGGACTCGCCATCCACCACATCCAATCCCTCACAACCTATTGAAGTTGAAACAACTGGAATCCCTAGATTGAATGCTTCGAGTATTTTCAATCTCGTCCCTTCGCCGCTTTGAAGCGGCACTACACACACACGCGCCTGTGCATAATAGGGGCGCACGTCAGGTACATTCGCAGCTATCTCTACCGATGGATCACTTTGTGATATTTCGAAAAACTGACGCGGTGGATTACGACCTACTAGAAGAAACCGCGCGTCAACGTGTGCTCTGATTTTCTGCCAAATCTCCTCGTAAAAGTACCATAGCCCTTCTACATTCGGCGCATAGTCAAAGTTGCCGACAAAAAGAATTGCATCACCGCACATTTCGGAAAGCGGAACCCTTATGTGTGTGTCAACTCCGTTGGGCACATATAGCACTTGCGCGGCAGGATGCATTTTCTGAATCGCCACCGCATCTTGCGGCGATACAACCGCTATGGTTTGAAATGAACGTACAATCTGTCGCTCATAGAGCCATGTCTTGAGCCATTCGAGTCCGTAAACAAATTTGTACGGTCGCCAACCCGATTTAGCGTACATTTGGTGTGAGTAGTTTGATTCAACATCGTAAAGCGAAAGTATTGTCGGCACAAGCCACCGACGCAAACGAATCGCCTGCCCGGTGTAGAGCGTATCAAAAATGATAATGTCTGGTTGTGTCTCTCTTTGGAACTCCTGCTCAACTGCTGACACTAGTAGCTTGCTTGGAAAATGCCGAAACGATTCAGATGGAAAAGCCAACATACGCCGCAATGTGGTAGCCCTATCTTGGGAAGAAGAATCTCGGCGCAGAGAGGGCAATATTATTAGGCGATCGAGATATTTGCTAGCCCATACAGACAACGCCTCTTGTTGATCGGAAGCCCAAGTCACTACAGTGACTTGATGACTCTGTGCTAGATAACGAACGAGGTTATAGGCGCGAATTGCGCCCCCATTGTCCGGCGGCACCCCCAGGAAGGGCGCAACGTAGACAATTCTCATACTACCACTGCCGTACTATTTGCGCTGGATTACCAACGGCAAGCGACCTAGGTGGTACAGAATGTGTGACTACCGCGCCTGCACCCACGACCGCACCTTCACCAATCGTTACGCCTTTGAGAATAATCGCTCGTGCGCCGATCCATGCACCACGCTCAATACGAACCGGAGTAGACTGCGGAAGCACATCACCACGCCGTGAAAATCGCTGTCCATAATCAATGCCTGATCGGCGATCAAACACTGCTCTCCGATATAAATTTCTTTGCAACATGCGATATGAACACCCTGGTTTAGGAAACAACCATCGGCAAGCGTCAATGCCGCACCGCTCGAGCAATACAATTCAACTGGCAAACGCGGAGTCGAGCGAATGGCAACATTTTTACCCACAACGAAATTACCCCCACCGTGAATAACGCAGGCCCCACCGATAATTACGCTCTTCTTGGATATACCGAGCTGTTGAGCATAATACCACGTGGTCAACGACTGCTGAAACCTAAACCAAAGATTTGAAAATCGAGCAATCATCGAACTCCATATCCATGCAAATAGAATAATCAAACTTTTGAGGCTTCATCAATGCTAGGATTTCCATCCCACAGCATACCATATAGAAGTGAGCAACCTAGGGTCAGATATTTTCAAGAGCACCCTATTGATTAGAGCGAGCGCAATACGAAGATAGCCAGGAAATATCCGATATAGAATAGGATCAAAACGCATCACCGACTTGATGTTGTAGTGGTCGAAAGCTACCTTGTCCATAATGTTGACCATGTCTGAGAATGAATAGTAACGCAGATGCGATGGGTCCAAATAAGAACTAAACACGAAATGCATTTCGGACATACCATTAGGTATTCGTGCTGGCACTGTAAGAATTACGTTTCGGCGACAGACCCTTTTTGCTTCTTGAAGCAATCTGGCGTCGTCTTGGATATGTTCGAGGACGTCCAATATCAAGACAGTATCAAAACTTGCATCACTGAACCTCGATAGTGCTTCCGTATCTAGATCAACCAGGTAGACTTTGTCTGTAACATGAAGCGCCTGTTCGATAAACAATTTATTCCTGTCCACTCCCGCAATCTCATAGCCGAGGATTGCAAGTTCTTTCAGATATGCGCCAGGACCGCATCCCACGTCGAGAATAGACTTTCCTGCGTCATCCTTGATTTGCGCCAACTTGCTTCCACTAACTGTATCAAATCGCCCCTTCCCAAACTCGGCATATTGCGATTCATTCATTTGGTTCTGCTCTCATTCCCATTGAGCGGTCGATCTGAAAAGGAACGATCAAACTCCCATGCCCCCAAGAATTCTTGAAGGACTGTCCAGCGGCCCCGAGCACGCAACTGCTGATTGAGAATTCTAAACAGTCCTCAAGACGATCCAAATACTCTGCCCAAGGTAAATCAACATCAAAACTTAGTTTGTAATCTCCTTCTGCTAACGGAAGCGGACCAATCTTGATCAAAAATCGGTTGAGCCCGAAAGCCAAAGCATTAGTCTGTCCAAATTGAACATGAGGAATACCTCCGATAAGTGGCGCACCTCGGCTATCTTTTATCCGCCAGTCCAAACTAATGTTTAGCGCCTTGAGAGAATTGGAAAAAACGCAAACTTCGATTGTAAGAATTTGTCCTGATCGAATTGTCCTTGACCCAACAAAACGAACTGACTCGATATAAGCAAGCGTGTCCACTTTTCGCCCTTCAACAAAAGTATCCCGAGTCGCTTCACCGGAATAGGCATCAACTACAGCATCAATGTCACCAAAGATCTTAATCTTCCCTTGGTCCAACAACATTCCCTTCTTCGACAAACTCATAACGGAGCCCATACTATGGCTCACAAACAACACCGTCCGCCCCTCCTTCGCCACATCACCCATCTTGCCTAGGCACTTTTTCTGAAACGCGGCATCGCCTACCGCCAGCACTTCATCCACCAACAAAATCTCCGGCTCCAAGTGCGCGGCAACTGCAAATGCCAAGCGCACGTACATCCCGCTTGAATAACGTTTCACCGGCGTGTCAATAAATTTTTCCACTTCGGCGAACGCCACAATCTCGTCAAACTTTCGTGAAACTTCGCGCTTGCTCATTCCCAGGATCGCGCCGTTCAGAAAAATGTTCTCGCGCCCGGTCAGTTCGGGATGAAACCCGGTGCCGACTTCAAGCAAACTTGCAATGCGCCCCTTGACCTTGACCTCTCCTGAAGTTGGCGCTGTCACGCGCGACAAGATTTTCAGCAGTGTGCTTTTGCCTGCGCCGTTGCGTCCAATGATACCAAGCACCTCACCTTGCTTGACCTCGAAACTCACATCGCGCAACGCCCAAATCGCCTCGCCGTTGCGGTTGCCGTGATCTTGCTGTCCGATCTTGAGCAACGGGTCTGGCTTGCCGCACATTCGCGCCCACCAGCGGTTCAGGTCATGCGAGAGCGTGCCGGTGCCGATGGTGCCGAGGTTGTAATATTTGCTGAGGTTTTCAACGGAGATAACTGTTGTCATGATTCAATAGAGTGGGACGCGGATCGCTTCGCGCGCGGATGAACGCGGACAAAAACAATTTGCGCTTGTTTGCATCCCATTTAATTTCTGTATGCCCCCAAAACCTTCTCCACCGCGTCCACCACATCTTGCGCGTCCCGCCGCGACATCTGCGGCACGAGCGGAAGCGACAAGACCGATTCGCCTACGTAACGCGACACTGGGAAATCGTTTGGCTGATAGCCATACGTGTCGCGATAGTACGGGTGCATGTGCAAAGGCATAAAGTGCATCGCCGCGCCGATATTTTCCGCGAGCAATGCGCTAATCACATGGTTGCGATCTGCTTTCAACCGCGCGAGGTTGAGCATCAACACGTACAAGTGCAAGACGTGGCGGCTTGCGCCGTCATGCGGGCGCGGCTGGGTTCGCACCATGCCATCGAGTTCGCTAAACGCCTCGTCGTAGAACGCCGCAATCTCTTCGCGCCGCGCGATGAACTGCTCCTGCTTGCGGAGTTGATGCAAGCCGAGCGACGCCTGCAAGTCCGTCATGTTGTACTTGTAGCCCGGCACGACAACCTCGCTGACCGAAAACTCTTTCGTATGATAGCGCTTCCACGCGTCACGGCTCAGTCCGTGCAAGTGATACACGCGCAATTTTCCTTCGAGCGCGGGATCATCCGTCGTCACCATCCCGCCTTCAACGGTCGAAAGATTCTTGTTCGCGTAAAAACTGAAATTGGTGAGCGGGCTGATCGCGCCGATTTTCTTGCCCTGGTATTTCGCGCCAATCGCATGCGCTGCATCCTCAATGACGGTGATGTTGTGCGCGGCAGCAATCGCGCGGATTTCATTCATCGCGCATGGCATCCCGCCGTAGTGGACTGGGATAATCGCTTTTGTGCGCGGCGTGATCGCCTTCTCGATTTCGCGCGGCGCGATGCACAACGATACCGGGTCAATGTCAACGAGCACCGGGCGCGCGCCAACGTGTTCAACGACGTTTGCCGTCGCGCCGAACGTCAGCGATGGAACGATTACCTCGTCGCCGCGACCGATGCCCAGCACAACAAGCGAGAGATGCAAACCCGCCGTGCAGGAATTGAGCGCGACCGCGTATTTCGCGCCGACGTACGTCGCAAATTCTTCTTCAAATCTTTTTGTCTTGGGTCCAGTGCCGACCCAGCCCGACTTGATCGTGTCCACTATCTCGGCGATCTCTTCGTCGCCGAAATTTGGCGCGCCGAACAATAACATTTTTTCGCGGACGGGCTTGCCGCCCTCAATGGCTAATTTTATTGTCATCTTGTTTTATCTTGCCGCATTAAGCATCCCTCGGGCATCCTACCTTCATCCTTCTTACATCCTTCTTACATCCTTGCTATTCGATCCGCCCCACCAGTTCAAATCTGCTAACGACACTCCCGCTCCAATTCGCTTCCGGGGTTTGTGGAACACGGGTTTCTTGCTACTACTCCCCACTATCGCACTATCCAACTCTCCCCTACACCGTATCCATAAACGTCCGCTCGACCTGGTTGAACAGCAAAACCCCGATCAGCAAAACCGCGACCGTAAAGCCGAAACTGTACAGCAGTTGCCCCGCGTCGAACGCGCCCGCGCCCAGGAACGCGAATCGAAAGCCCTCGATGATCGGCGTCAATGGATTTGCCAGGATGAGCCAGCGGAATTGTTCGGGGATGGATGAGACCGGGTAAATGACCGGCGTCGCGTACATCAACAGTTGCACGCCGAACGTCACGAGGAAGCGCAGATCGCGATAACGCGTCGTGAGCGACGAGACGATGATCCCAAAACCGAGTCCCAACCCTGCCATCATCAAGACCAGGATCGGCGCGAGCGCAATCCAGACGTTCGGACGAATCGCTACGCCCGACAATCCAAAATAGACCATGAAGCCAATGAACAGCGCGAGTTGAATCGCGAACGTGACCAGGTTCGAGATCAGAATCGAGACCGGCACGGCAAGCCGGGGAAAATAGACCTTGCCAAAAAGATTCGAATTGTTGACAAACGTGTTCGAGGTTTTCGTCAAGCCGTCGGCGAAATAATTCCAAATGACGGTGCCAGACATGTAGAACAGAAATTGCGGCAAGCCGTCCGTCGGCAAGCGCGCGATGTTGCCAAAGATCACGGTGAACGTCAGCGTCGTCAACAGCGGCTGGATGAGATACCATACCGGACCCAGGATCGTCTGCTTGTACACCGAGACAAAATCGCGCCAGACGAAGAGCATCACGAGATCGCGATAACTCCACAATTCGCCGAGCCGCAAATCGAGCCAATTGCGTTGCGCGCGAATGATCAACGTCCAATTCGCGTCGTCGTTTTTTGTCCAGGAGAGAATTGTCATAATGATCTGAACTCTGGGCGCGCTCCGCCGTTCCGGCAAGCATCGTTCGCCTGCCCGAATCGTCGAATCGAAAGCGCTGGCGTTATCACCGCGCGGGGCTAGAATCAGCGCCGCTACATTTCAACCACGGCGGTTCAGCAATACCATCGCCAATTTATTCCTTCATCCGCGAATCTCGCGAATCTTCGCTAATTTTTTTATTCGCGTGATTCGCGTTATTCGCGGATCAATTTATGATTTTGGCGAAGGTGTTGTTCAACGTTTCGGATTATTATCTCTCCGTGCGCTCAGTGGCTGATCGAACATCGGCAAAACAGGTATCGCTAATTAGGACGCTCTTCGCCGGGCAGCGCGGGCGCGCACTGCGCCAGCACGTTGATCTGGTCCGCGGTGAACAAGGATGCTAGACTCAACAACAAGGCGTTGCCACGCGGCGTGTTCATCATCGTTCCCGGTAACATCTTCGCCGAGCGCTCGACCTGGGTCGCCGGCAATCGCCACACGCCGGCGATTTTGTCTACGATCATCGCCACAACCACCTCGCCGATCTGAACGGTGAGCACCGGCGTGTGCGGATCAATTCGATTCTCCGCCGAACCATTCTGTCGGCGCAGATTGACCGCCGGGATTTGTCGTCCCGCGATCTCGATCATCCCTGCGATACTACTGTCCGCGCCGGACGCGGGTGTCAGCGCGGTGATTTCGCTGATCTTGACGACGGATTCGATGGGCACCGCATACGTTTGTTGATCCAAGTCAAAGGTCACGACATAACGCCAATCCTCTGACGCGTCATTTTGCTCCAAACGCATTTCCACCAAAAGTACCTCGCGAATCCAAGATCGGCGCGTTCAAATCGCGCGTTGCCAATCACCCGGCAAACACTAGCACTTTACTCTCGAATGAGCCATTCTGTGAAGCGGATAATTACGTATCTAGTACCGAGTTCCTACGGTAAAATAGCGTAGTCGCGTAACGGGGACTACGCGCGTAGTGTCCGCAATCGGTGCACGCGGGGAATGGTGTCATTGCGAAGTCTAATGGAGGAGCGTTGTTTGCGACGACCCTGGCGCTTGCGTTCCCGCCAGGACAAGTGAGCAATCCCCGGGCAATTTGCCGGGCAGACCATATTTTGGGGATTGCTTGCTTCGGCTTCGCTCAGCACGCGAAAACCGCCCTCGTAACACTTGCACCATACCCCTTCGGGAGTGTAGGTGTGACAGAATGGGCTGAACGGCTACAAAGAAATGTTCCGCGTGCCGCGAAGCGTGCGCGGAGCCAAGTGTGCGGCTAACCTGACACTGGCAAATTATGCACGGCTCAAAGTTCAACCAGAATAGACTTTATCGGAAACAACTTTTACCTCTTGCCAAGACGCAAAGCACGCAAAGAATCATCTTGAAAAAACTTGGCGTTCTTGGCGGCTGGGCGAGAGAGGTCTTATTCCCGACGATGTCTAATATACATCTGCGCCATCACGAAATTATCACCGATTACGCAACGCCCTCAACCACTGGAAAATTCTCGGTGCGAAATCGCCCGTGTGCCTCGCGGACATCGCGAAACAACAAAAATCTCCCGGCTGGGCGGTGCCCAGCGGGAGATTGATGCAATCGGCGTAGGGAACGCTCGCCGGAGCGTTCCCAGCGGCGTCTGTCAAACTGCACTAGCATTCTTCGAGCAAACCGTGTTGCATCGCGTACCGCACGATTTGAATCGGCGTGGATAAACCCAGTTTGGCGAAGATGCTGGAGCGATGCCCTTCGACCGTGCGAATGCTGAGGTGCATTTTTTCCGCGATCTCGCGATTCGTATGTCCGCGCGCAACCAGACTCAAGATTTCCGTTTCGCGCGCGGACAGATTGTCCGCTGCGCTTTTCTTGGACGCGTCCGCCGATTCAAGACTGCGCACGACCGTCATCGTCATCGCCGGGTCAATGAACATTTCGCCTTTAACCACCGCGCGGATCGCGTGGATGATCTGCGGTTCGATGGCGGATTTGAGAATATAGCCAGCCGCGCCGCTCTCCATCGCTTGACGCAAATAACTAATGTCCGCGTGGAGCGTCAGGATCAGCACGCGCGCGTGCGGCAGTTTTTGCGTGATCTGTTTCGTGGTCTCGATGCCGTTCAAGCGCGGCATGTTCATATCGAGCAGAACCACATCGGGCGCTAGTTCATCCGCCAAACGCAACGCCGCTTGCCCGTCGGCAGCTTCGCCCACCAGCTGAAAATCCGGTTCCGCGCCGAGCAACACGCGCAATCCCGCGCGCACCACCGCGTGATCGTCAACGATTAGAATTCGCACGGACATAAGGAACCTCCACGCGTAATGTTGTGCCGATACCGGTATCGCTCTCCACCGAGAATCGTCCGCCGAGCATTTCCGCGCGTTCGCGCATGCCGACCAAGCCCAGCCGATTGCTCAACGCCGGACCGTTCGGATCGAAGCCGACCCCATCGTCCCAAATGAGCAGACTCAACCAACCTTCGCGTTGCGTGAACAGAACCTGGGCGCTCTGCGCGTGCGCGTGGCGCGCGACGTTCGTCAGCGCCTCCTGGACGATGCGATACAACGCGGTTTCAACTTCATCGGGCAGACGCACATCCCCCAAACCCATATCGTCGAATTCGACGGGCACCTGGAACTGCTGGACAAAGCCGTCAATGTACTGGCGCAGCGCGGGCACTAGACCGCGGTACTCCAAACTCGTCGGATGCAAATCCACGACGAGTTGATGCAAACCTTCCAACGCGTTGTTCGTCAGTCGTTTGGCGTCCGCCGCGCGCGCCCGAATCGAATCCGGTTCCTGGGCATGTCGCTCGACATAGTGCAAATCTACCATCAACGCGGTCAGAATTTGTCCGATCTCGTCGTGCAGTTCACGCGCGATGCGCGCGCGCTCGATCTCTTGCGCTTCGACCAATCGCTGGGACAGCACGCGGAGGCGATCCGCTTTTTGGCGCGTTTCCGCGAACAAGTGCGCGTTGGAAAGCGCGACCGACGCCTGACCCGTGATCGCTTTCAAGCGTTCGACGTGCGTCGGATTGAAAAAGTGCGGCGTCGCGCTATCCACATTCAAAAACCCGATTGTCTTGCTGAGCGCGCGAATCGGCATCCCGATGTACGAACGAATCCAGGACATCCCCGTCCACGTGACCCAATGCTCGTCGGTGGCGGTGTCGGGGACGAGCTGGGGCTGACCGTTTGCAAACATCTTTTGCAAACTCGGCAGCATTTCCAGATCAAGTAGTCCCTGTTCCAGGTTCGGCTTTGGCAAGTCCGCGTACCCGTGCCACGCCATCACGCGCAGCAGACCGTCCTTTACCAACATCACGTTCGCGCCGTCGCACGGCACGATGCGCTCGACATTGGCGAGCAAACTGGTGAGCACCTGGTCGGCGTCGAGCATGTTGCTGAACGACTCGGCGGTATCGCGCAAGACTTCGGCGAGGACGCGTTGCGCGTGTTCCGCTTCTTCGGCGCGTTTGCGCTTGGTGATGTCCAGCCACGTGCCGACGTATTCGGTGGCATTGTCCTGGGTCACTCCATCCACCCGGTCGAGGAACCAGTGATACGAACCATCCGCGCATTGCCAGCGATATTCGACCGACCGGGACACAAAAGCCAGGTCGCGCAATTGTTCCATAACCTGGGCTTGATCGTCCGGGTGGATCCGCGCGAACCAAAACCGGGGATCGTCCACGAAACGGTTGGGAGGAAAGCCGGTGATCTGTTTCGCGTTCGGGCTGATCCAGGTCATCGTAGACACGCCGTCGTTCATGCGGAACGCGTAGAGAATCACCGGCACCGTATTCAAGATGACGGCTTGCCGGCTCTCGCTTTCCCGGAGCACGCGTTCGGCGCGGTGGTGTTCGAGCGCGTTCGCAAAAATCTCCGCGACCACTTGGAGCAAGGTGATGTCTTCGGCGAGCCAGGTTTTTTCCGCGCGCACCGCGTCGAAACCGAGCACGCCGATCAACTTGCCTTGATGGAGCATCGGCACCAGGATGAACGATTGCACGCCGCGCTGACGCAAGAGGTCGCCCGCTTCGCCGGGCAGGTCTGACATATCCGCCACGCGCGGAACGTGTATTTTCGCGTCCTGCCGCATCGCTTGCAGACAGAGCGCGACCAGTTCGGGCGAGACGCGCAACGCGTCCACGGCGTGCGCTTCGATTCCCTCCGCGCACCATTCGTAGGACTCGGCAAACACGGTGCCCGTATCGGACAATAACGAGACGTGCGCGCGGTCTACGCCGCTGAACTCGCCGACGAGCCGCAACGCCGCGTGGATTTCGCGCTCGACCTGATCCGTCGCCAAGGTGACAAAGCGATTCGAGATCGCGCTGATGATCTTTTCGATCCGCACCCGATCGCGTAACGACGATTCCATCGCGCGGCGATGCGCGATTTCGTCTTGTAACCGCTGGACGGCTTGCGTCAGCGCGATGGTGCGCTCTTGCACCCGCGCATCCAACTGCTCGTTCGCGCGACGGAGCGTATTTTCCATTTCCCGGCGCTCGGTCACATCGCGCACGATACTGCCGAACATCGGACCGTCTTCCGTATGGATCGGGAACACGGTTTGTTGGACGACACAACGCGTACGATCCGATCGGCGAATTTCGACTTCGACCGTTTTGCTCTGCCAGGGCGAGGGATCCGTCAACCGGGTGCGCTTGCGCGCGCGGGTGCGTTCCGCTAGCTCAGGATCGGCGATCAACTGGGCGGCGACGTCGCCGTAGAACCTGCCGAGAACATTTTCGCGCGTCAATCCAGTGATGCGTTCCATGCTGTGGTTCCACTCGACGACCTCGCCGCGCGCGTCCACCAAACTAATTCCATCCGCCGAGTTCTCGAAGATGCCGCGCAGTTGTTGCTCGCTTTGCCACAGCATACCCTCGGTTCGTTTGGGTCGCGTAATGTCGCGCAGAACCCAGCACAACCTTGGCGTTCCATCGGTCGCGCGCGCGTCGGGCAACGTGGACACATTCGCCGCCGCGTAGAACGACCCGCCCTCGGCAGACCGCAACCGTACCGCCCACGCTTCGTTGGTTTGCCCGGCTTGTAACCGCGCCAAACATGCGTTAAACGTTAGACGTTCGGTCCCCTCCTCCGCGACGAAATCCACCAGCGGTTTACCCGTCAATGCGTCTTGACGCACACCCAGCATCAATGCCGCGGCGCGATTCGTCTCCTGGATGATCCCAGCCAGGTTGGTCAGGACATAGCCGAACGGCGCGGCATCGAACACATCGCGATAGAGCGCGTCGCGCGATGAGACTACCGGAAGCGCCGTGATTCGCTCGCCATTATTTTCTGGCGTGCCCTGTTGCATTAATGCCCTCATCATGAACGGAGTGGATGGCGCGATACGCGGTCACGCGCACGGCGCTTTACCGATCCGGACCTGTCCATTCTTCAAAACAGCCGGGAACCTAATTGGGTTGATGCGTTTGCCAGCCGAATTCTTTCGGGGTTGGGCGCGAATTTCAAAACTCTGTCGCGCTTGGAAGGGTACTACTCCGACGGAGGAATTTATTTCGACGAAACTAAAAAGACACGCGCACAATCGAACTCGGCGCGTGTTTGGAAAACCCAAGTCCTTCGCAGAGTGCTCTACAATTTGATTATATCGTCTCTTTAGCAGGTGTCAATTTTGGATAGGTATTTTTTCCTTAACCATTGGTTGAACCAGTTTCTGTCTGCTTCCGCTTCGCAGGGACATCCGACGCGTGAGGCAAATTGGTAACTTGCTCTGCTCTGTTCCGCGCCTTCACTCTGTCGCCCTGGCAAGTAAATCTTCCACACCCAAGCCATAGATGTGCGGCGGGGTAATGCCCATCAATAATAAATACATTGCCAACTGACTGCGATGATGGATCTCGTGTTCGGTCATTGCCATAAGCCAACGCCAGGCTTTCACCTGCGCGTTGCCCTCCAGCGGCGCGCGCATTTGATCGAGTTCCCCATCGGGCAGCGCGCGCAACGCCTCCATCGCTTCGCCGTGAATATGCTCGAGATACGCGATGAGTTCTTCCACACTTTTCTGCTCGCCGCGATGTCCGTCGTACTTCCACCGGTTCTGCGTCACGACGCCAACAAACATCCTTTCGCCCGCAGCAATGTGACGCAAAATATCCGCGCAGGTGAACTCGCCCGCCTGCGGCGACCAGTCGAGGCGAGCCGCCGGCACAAGCCGCGCGTAGTTGAGCGTGCGTTTACGGATGCTCGCCAAGTACGCGATGAAATCTGAGGTGGACCGAATCATCGTCTGCTTCCTCGCCAGTCTACGCGACTAGACAAAAACGCGCGAAAAAATTGCGCGCTACCTGGTCCCAAACGTTAATGGGGCGACCGCGCAGGCAGTCGCCCCATTCTTCGTGCTTACAGAATTCCCAGTTCCTTCAACTTGGTTTCCGGCACTACGCCGTTGACCCAACCGCGCGCTTTGTAGTACTCGTCGAGCATCAAATCTAGCTCGCACACTTGCCCCTTGGAACCTTTCATCGTCGAAGGTTCTTTGGTAAAGCGCTCGGGGAGTTGGTCGGAACCAGCGCCCAAACCGGCAAGGTTGTTGTAATAGCGTTCGAGATTGTAAACGCGCTCGCCCGCCTTGACCAGATCATCGCCGGTCGTCTCGATGCCGGTGTACGCCGTGTACACCGCGGCATACGACGCCAATGAAATCGCGAACGTGCCGAACTTGCATACGTCGAGACAATCGGTGACGGCGTGCACGTTTTGGAAGATCACCGCCATCTCGCCCTTGCCCTTCCACGCGAGCGGATCGGCGACGGATGCGGGACCCAGCACGTTGCCGACGACTTCCGCCGCGGGTGTGTAACCGCGCAGGTGGCACGCGCCGCGATTGCTCGTCGCGTATCCGATGCCCATGCCCTTGATGCCGCGCGGATCGTACGCCGGAATCGCTTGACCTTTGCACACCATCGCGATTTCCGGATGTCCCCATTGTTCCGCCGCGCGCAGCGTCCCTTCCGCCAACAAATTGCCAATGCCTTGGCGCTGGGCAACCTTGTCAACTGTTTCGACCATCGCGACCCAATCGCCAAATTGGAGAACTTCATCGCCCTGGATGTAACCGTTCTGCGTGGCTTCTTGAAACGCCGAGAGCACGTTGCCCATTTCGATCGTGTCGAAGCCGTAATCGTTGCACTGGTCAATCAACTTGGCGACACTCTCGACGTTGTCGTTGCCGCAATTCGCGCCGAACGCCCATGCCGATTCGTACTCGACGCTTTCCATCCGCAAACCTTTGTACGGTCCGCTCTTGACTTCGACTTCCTTCTTGCACGCGACCGGGCACGCGTGGCACGTTGGATCTTCGACGAGAATGTTCTGCTTGACGTACTCGCCGCTGATCTTTTCGTGTCCGCCAAAGTACGTCGTCTGCGAATTGCGCGTCGGCATCGCGCCGATGGGGTTGGTGAGGTTCATCAAAACGTTCGTGCCGTACACCGACAAGCCGCCTTTGCGCGGCGCGGTCACGACGCGTTCGTCCATGATTTCCGCGAGCATCTTTTTGTGCGCCTCTTGCCACAGCGGTTGATTCTGGGCGCGCGGAATATTCTTTTCCTGCTTGATGACGACCGCTTTCAAGTTCTTGCTGCCGCCGACGCAACCTGTGCCGCCGCGTCCGCTCGCGCGATCATTCTCATTGATCCAGCACGCAAAGCGCGAGAGTTTTTCGCCGCCCTGCCCGATCGCGATAACGGACAAATCTTTCTCACCGTACTTGTTCTGGAAGAACTTGACTGTATCGTGCACACCCTTGCCCCAGACTGGCGCGGCGTCAAGGACCTCGACTTGACCGTCGTGGATGTACGCGTACACAGGTTTGCTCGCTTTGCCTTTGAAGACTAAGCCGTCCAAGCCCGCCCAGCGCAGACGCGCGGCAGACCAACCGCCGTGATGGCTATCGGTTACCGTGCCGGTGAGTGGGGATTTGGTGACGACCGCGAGACGACCGCTCATGTTGGCTTCGGTGCCGGTGAGGGGACCATTCAAAAAGCAGAGGATGTTGTCGGGGCTGAGAGGGTCCACCTGGGGACCATTCTCTAACACGTACTTGACACCCAAGCCACGTGCGCCGACGTACTTGCGTGCCCATTCTTCCGGAATGGGTTTGAACTCGACCTTGCCTGCCGTCAAGTCCACGTGCGCGATCCGATTTGCAAAACCACCTACCGCCATTTTTCCTCCTTTGGAAATAAATGGATGATGTCGCGCAACCATCGCCTGCGTCACGATGTGAGGGGAAGCGGAATGGGATGCGGAAGCAAGACAGGTCGCGCGATCACCATTCTCTTGCAACATATTAACGCGCCTTGTCGAGATTGTCAATTCCATAACCAACCTTGCGAAGGTTTACGCTCCGCGCCTTCGCAAGGTTTTTCACTTGAACGCGCGCGCGTAAATCACCGACACCGGCAAATGCAATCCGTCAGCGCGATACAGCGGTCGTAGTTTTGCGAGATACTCGTCGCGAAAACGCACGCGCGTTGCGTCGTCCAATTGCTCGAGCGCGGCGCGCGTTCCAAGCGTGAATTGAAACTGCCACCAATCTTCTTCGGTCGCGTAAACGAATTCGTGCGTCTCGCTTGCCATTTCGACGCGCGTCCAGCCCGCCTCGGTCAACAACCCGCGCACGATCTCCGAATTGTAGACGACGCATTGCGGCATTCGCATCGCGACGCCATACGCCTGAATCTGTTCGGCGAGAATGCTCCACGCGGGACGAAACGGCGCGGGCGAGTCGCCGAACAACGAAACGCCCAAGCATCCGCGGGACCTGCACACGCGAATCATTTCGCGCAAAGCCACATCCATCGCGGGAAAGAAAAAAAGCGCGAACGCGCAGGTGACCGCGTCGAACGACGCGTCCGCAAATTCGAGTTGCTCGGCATCCATCTTTCGCAGTTCGACGTTGTGTCGCGCGATGTCGCGCGCGGTCGCGTCGAGCATCCCTTGCGCCAAGTCAATCCCGACGACATGCCCGGTCGCGCCGACGCGTTGCGCGGCTGGGACGAGCACCGCGCCGCGTCCCGTCGCAACATCGAGGACTTGCGCGCCGGGCGCGAGCGGCATCAACTCGACGAGCCGCGCGCCGAGTTGTTCGAACACGCGCGGACCGGTGTGATCGTACTGCACCGCCGCGCGATCAAAAATTCCTTCGATGATTTTTTTTGTGGCTACGATAGGGGCGGACATCAAACACTCACTTGAAATCACCCCTCCCTAACCCTCCCCTTGCAAAGGGGAGGGCAGGGTGAGGTCATGCCGTTTCTACTGCAAATCCACCCAGCCGACTTCGACGGGATCGCCGAGTGGATCGAAATCCGGTTGGCGATACATGCCGACGAACAAACGATAGGTGCCGGGCATCGCGTCGGGCGGCAACTCGATCGTGTGTGCGTCGCGCAGAATTTCGCCGACCGCCCACATCGAACTCGGATAAAATTCGCCGCCGACTTGATGATCGTTGCCTTGCGCGATCTTGCCGCCGCGTGAGCCGTCCAATTGCGCGAACGCCGTGTAATTACTCGCGAGTTTCACGCGCGATTGCAAGTACAGCGTGACGCGCAACATGTTCCCCTCGCGCGCGAGATCGTAACCGAGCACACGCACGCGCTCGCCGATCACCGCGTTGCTTGCGACTCGCGGTGTGTGATTTGCCGCGCCGAGAACTTGGACGAGTGAATAATCAAATCTCTGCAAATCGTACTTGATTTCCATTCCCGGCATCGGCTTGATGAAATAGATCGGACGGTTCGCGTCGAGCACGCTGTCGGTCAACTGCGCGATGTTCGCGCGGTCGGGCGTGATTAGCGGAAACAGTCCGAGCACATCGCGCCGCGCGCCTTCTACGTATTGCATGTACCAGAGCGGCATCATTTCATCGCGGTCGTTCGAAATCAAAATCGCGTTCGCCGGAATCGGCGCGGCGACCAGGCGCGTCCATTGTTCGCGCGGTTGCGTTTCGCGGCTTCGGTCGGCGAGCGGCAGGTTGAGCGTGAGTTGGTAGAGGAGGCAGGCGGCGGCGAGAAGGTACGCGAAGTATATTGCGTATTGCGGGATGCGGGATGCGGGATGCGTGACACCTGCATTTGCGTGCGGTGCAAGTGTGCGTGAAATTAAATCTGGGATGACGGCGAGTCCGGCACCGAACCAAATCGTCCACACGAGGTACGCCGGAATGTAATAGTGCGCGATGTCGCCGATGTGATAGAACGACGCGAATAAAATCGTCGCGGCGAACGCGGTCAACGTCAACGCAACAAGCGCCCACGCGCGACGCGCCAACAGCGCGATAAATCCCAGGATGCCCAACGCGACGCCGAGCGCGCCGAACTGATCGAGAAATAATTGCGGCAACGCGGCAAGGCGCACGATGCTCGTCGCATCCCAGCGCAACTCGCCTTGAAACGTGCGACCCAGGAAATAGTTGACGAATCCGCTGAACGAGTTGTCGAACAAGACGAGATCACGTCCAGGCGCAAGCGCAAGCGTCGCGTACGGCGATGCCGGTGCGCGCAGCGGAATGTACAAATAGAGCAAAAAGGGAACCAGGAAATACACTCCAAAGCGTAGCGCCGGTCGGACGAGATTTTTCGTTGGGATGCGGAACTGATCCGCGACAATGGCAAAGAACAACGCGAATGCCGGAATCCACAAGAGCATCGAACGATGGTGCGTGAGCGCGAGTCCGAAGGTGAAACAGAAGAAAGCGAATTTGCGTGCGGAGAGTTTGGCTTGACATTGCAACGCGATGCAAACGAGAATTGTGATGAACAACGCGTTCAGTGCGTACACCTCGACCGCGCTCGCGTCGTACCAAAACGTGCGCGTCACGGCGAACGACGCGGCGGCGATGACCGACGCAACGCGTTGCTTCGTGATCGCGTACATCGCCAGGTAAAGCACGCCAATCGTCAACGCGGCGAGAATCGCGTTGAACAGATTGAGGCGAAACGCGGGATTGCCCAGCGGGACGAGATGTTGGAACGCGCCGCCCAAAATCAAAAAGAGCGGGTAGCCGGTCGGGTGCACAAAACCAAAATTCCACGCGGCAAACTGAAACTCACCGCTGTCCGCGTCCAACACATCCGGCGCAAGCGTGCGAAGATAGAGTACAAACGCGGCGAACGCGAGAGCAAGCGTAATTTGTAATTTGTAATTTGAATTGTGAATTGTGAATTCCGAATTACGAATTACGAATTTCATTTCTTCTCAATCACCATCACGCTCACCGCCGCGGCAAGTGTGCGCGTGTCTGGATTGCGTCCGACGGAAACGAACGACGCACCGTCTTGCGATTGTTCGAGCGCGGAACCGGGCGGCGCGCCTTTCACGCCGATGAGCGCGTGCGTGCGCGTGGGATTCGCGCGAATGTCCACCTGCCCGCCGATCAACTGAAACGCCGCCGCGGCGCGATCACCCAGGTTCGCGGCAACCGCGTCCTGCGACACAACCGCGACGATCTGCCCGTTCGGAATCTGCGCGATGAAATCGGTGAACGCGCGCGAGCCAACGCGGTCGTTGATCGTGTCAAACGCGCGCGCGTCGTCCACCGCGCCGGTGCGCGGATCAAGCACGACGACGTTATAGCCGGTTTTCTGCGGCGCGATTTCTTTGCCATTCACGCGGATGGACGCGCGTTCTTCCGCGCGCGCGACGATCTCGACCGGACTCGTCACGCCGGTCGCGCCTATCGCGAAATTCGGCGGCGTCACGTCGCGCGGTCGCGCGAGATTCGCAAAACGCAAGGCGAGTGTGTTGACGCCGGAATGCAACGCACGCGCGGGAAGTGTGACCGTATAATTCTCCCAGCCCGTTCTCATTCCAAACTTTTGAATCGGCTGATCGTTAATGACGAGTTCCATCGTTTGCGCGGTCGCGAACGGCAATGCGCGCACGGTCAACTGATAATCGCTCACCTCGCGCAAGGGAAACACCACGCGCGCTTGACGCTGAGTTGCCCAATTCGCCGGCTCGCCCGCGAGCACTTCATCGCGATCCCAGCCCTCGGCTTGATAGAGCTGCGCGGCATCCGCGCCAAAGCGAATCTCTTGGCGCGCCGGCAACGCGGCTTGCTTCACGCGATACGCGAGCACACCATCGCGCTCGAAGATTTTTTCGCCGAGCGGCAACACATTCTCGATGTATTCGACGACCGCGCCGCGCGTGTCGCTGTACGGCGGACGCCCCGGAATCGCCGGGTGAATCACCACGTACCGCACGTCGAAGAACGCCATCAATGCCGGCGCAATCGCCTTATCGCGCGCGCGCGTTTCGGGCAACACCTCGCGATAGAATTCGATCTCGGTGAGCGAGTGAAAAATCGGCGCGCGATCAAAGTACTCGAACAAGTACGGCGGATTGCGCTGGATGTTCGCCGGGAAAATAAATTTGCGATGCGCGTTTTGATAGTACTGCACGCGCGCGTCCTCCGCGCCAAGTTGTCCGAACGAGTTGCGCCACCCGAGCGGCAGAGTGAGCACGGCAAAATCGCCCGGCTCGCGCGCGATCTGCGCGTACACTTCCGGCACGCGCGCATCGGTGAGCGGGAGCGGGATAGCGGAGTGCTCGAACAGTAGGACAGTCAACAGTAAACAGCGAACAGCCAACAGACGCCATCGAGTAACCTGAAACTTGGAACTTGAAACTCGTGCAAGAATCCACGCGACGGCGAACGCGACGAGGATCGCAAGCGAGAGCATGACGAGAATGCTAAACCGATTCGGCACGCGATTTTCTTTGATGATCGGAATATAGTGCAACAACAAGAACGGCATCGGGAACGTCACGTCCAACCCGTCGAAATTGAAACGCGATTGACCGGCGATGTTCAACAGCGGACCGAGACTCAGGATCGCAAACGCAAGCGCGCTGATCGCCCACACGCGCAACGTTTTCCAGAAACGCAGCGCCGCGACGAGCGCGAGCGCGAGCGTCGCGTAACCCAGGAACGCGGTGTTTACGTCCACGAATCGCGCGTTGCCCTGCCGCACGTGATCGAGTTCCTGCACCCAGCCGCGATTCAATGGATGCAAACTCGTCGGCGAAAAAAAGCCGAGTAAGTCAACGAGCAATTTTTCCGCGTGCCCCCAGCCGGGCAAGGCGTACGTACTGTTCACGATTTCGTTGATCGTCGGAACAAGCAAGGGCGCGAACAACACCGTCGCCGTCGCGCCGAGCACGGCGAGCCGCGCGAGCGTGGCGCGTTGCCACGCGGCGCGCCCCGCGACCAACAGATACAGCAACGTGAACAAGAGCATCAACACGCCGGTCGTCGTCTCGACGTACAGCGCGAACGCGGCGAACAGTCCGGCAAGCCACGCATTTTTCCAACGCGGCTCGCGCACCGTCTTGATGAGAAACAAAATGTAGAACGGAATCCACTCGGTCGCGACGACATTGTAATGTCCCAGCGACGCGTAGACAAAACGATTCGAGGAGAACGCAAAGAGCGCGCCGGCGATGAACGCGGCGTAGTGCGAAATTGGTAATTGGTAATTCGTAATTCGTGTCGTGCGAAGCAAATAGCGTGAGAGCAAAAACATTCCATAGCCGCCGACGACGAACGAGAACAACAATTCCGCGTTGCTCGCCGGAATCAAGCCGAACGCGAATTGAATTGGCAAGCCGACTAGAACGTGCAACAGCGTGAACGCATAGAGCACGAGCGACGCGCCAATCGGATAGAGAATGAAATTCGTTTCGAATGGATTCTGCGCGCGATCGAAAACCGCGTGCTTGAACCACCAGTTGTTCCACACGTAACCGTACTCGTCCATAGACCAAGTCGTCGTGCCGGGCACGTGATCGCCAAACTGCGTGACGAGTGGGTACGTCATCACGAGTGCAAGCGCGAGATAACACACAAGGACAAGTGCGTGTTGCGTATTGCGTGTTGCGTATTGCGTGTTGCGTGATGTGTGATTCATTTTGCGGAAAGGAGAGGCGATTGCCATTTGGATTTGCCGCGTGTCATTTCGAGTGAAAACTGGGTTGCGTTGTCGAGCGATTCAAACTCGTACCATTCGGCAATCACGTCGCCGATTTGCCATTCGAGCGGCGGATAGCCGAAACGCTGATTCTTTTGCGCGAGAGTTTTGCCGTTCGTGTCGGCGAGCGTGAGCGTTGTTTGAATGTCATCGCGATTATCCGGCAGCGCGGTGACTTGCCAGTACAACACGATGCCGGCCGGCTCGTCGTCGAACCGTGCGACGCCCGTCAGTTTCAAAAACGGATTGAACGCGATGTCGAGCGCGCGCGGCGGCGATCCGAAATTTCCATAGCGATACGCCGCAAGGTATGTACCTTCACTCACCGACTCGACCTGGGACGCGACGCGCGTGAGCCAATCGAACGGCGGTTTGTTTTCGCGCACGATCACGTAGAGCGCGTTCGCATCGTGCGCGCGCGTGACGAGCAACGTGCGCGCGTCGAATTCGCGGATGCGCGTCGCACGCTGCAAATAGTTCGACGTGGAGATGTGCCTGCCGAGAAGCATGTAAGTCGGGTGGCGATACGTTTCCGCCGAAATGTAAATCGGTTGATCGGTGGGCGCGCGCAAAACGAATTGCGCCAACTCGGCATAGTCCGCGTCGAACCTGAGCGGCACGGGTTCCGCGTTCGCCCACGCGACAAAATAATCGTACGCCGTCCACGCCGCACTGCCGACGAACGAGATCGCGATGAGCGCGAACACGATGACGATGGCGAACGGTTGCGGCGACACCGGTTCCATCCGATTGAAACGCGCTTGATTCTTGGTCTGAATCGCGCCAAGCAACGATCGGTCGAGCGCGCGTTCCCACAGCCAATCCATCGCGAGCGCGGGAATAATGAACACGCCGGGCGCGACACCCAGGACGCGCACGCCTTTCGGAATCATATCGTCGGTGAGAAACGCGGGCGCGAGCATCACCACGAACCACAAGAGCAAAAAACGATACTGGGATTGCCGCGCGCGCGCAACCGCGAGGACAAGTCCCGCGAGAAACCAGGGTGCGAGGAGCAAATCGAAAACCGGTTTGCCGGGCAAATTATAGTGCCAGCTCTGATAGCCCGCGCCGGGAATGACGAATTGCGCGAGGTTACCGACGACACTCGTCGCCAACGCGAGCACAGGCGCACCTTGATCGAAAACCGACGTGCTGTCGAAGCGTCGCACGAATTGCGCCGGATTCTGCGCGAAATAGATCGCGAGCGGAAGCATAACGACGAGCGCCGCGATTCCCGCGACGAAGATACCGATGACCGACCGCCGACCGCCGACTGCTGACCGGGTGTAATCGTCTGTCGCCGGTGGTCGGCGGTTGGCGGACACACGCGCAATGATGAACTCGACCGCGACGAAGAGCGCGACGAACACGCCGACGAATCGCCCGGGCGAGTACGTGTATACCGCGAGACCCAGGATCGCGCCAGACGCGGCGAACGGCTTCCAGTCGCGCGTGCGAAACGCGCGCCACAACAGCCAGTAGCCCAGCGCCTCGACGAGCGGCAAGAGCGTGTCGCGATGCGCGTTGCGCGTCATCTCGATGTGCCAGAACGAAATCGCGACGAGCGCGGTCGCAAGCCATGCCAGCCGCGTTGCGCGCTCGCGCGAGAAAATCGCGCTCGCCCACTCGCGGGTGAATAAGAACGCGGCAGGCAGCGTAAGCAATCCGGCGATCAGCGCGGGCAAGCGCGTTGCGAGTGCGGTGACGCCAAAGAGCTGGTAGGAGAGCGCGGTGAGGTACACGTAGATCGGCTCGCGCCCCAGGTGCGCGTGAAACCAGATGAAGAAATTGCCCGCCATCACGTCGAGCGCGTCGAGTCCTTCCACCGCTTCGTCGCCGAACAAGCCGGGCGGAATCCGATCTATCGCGTACACGCGCGAAAAAATCGCGAAGGACGCGATGAGCAGAAAAGGTATCCAATTGCGAAAGCGCAACATCTTGATCAAACTAAACTCGCAAGCTCACGAAATTTGTACCGCCGAGACGCGGAGCACGCTGAACACAGAGTTTTCCAATCTGCGTTTTCTCTGCGCTCTCTGCGCACTCTACGCTTCTGCGGTAATATTCTCGAATCATCGGTCACGGTGCTGCACTATAAAAAAACTCAACGTGATATGCTGATGTGTCCCAGGTCAATCGCTCGTCCGACCGGTTGAAAACCATTCTCCTGCGCGAGGTACATTCCCGCCGCGAGCCGATACTCGCCCGGCGCGATGCCGTCCAGCGCAATGTTATGCCGGTCGGCGATGATTTCGCCGGCAAGCCAACGCGTCGTCGGCGTGAGACCCTGGTTTGGTACGCCGTCGTGTTGCGCGATCACCGCCCCGCTTGCGTCGAGCAGATGAACGAAACTGGTGTAATCGTGATTCATCTCGTTCAGCGCGAACCAATGGAGCGTGACGGTTAGCGTGTCGCGCGCGCGTTCGCGCGTGTATCCGACGAGCATCGCCTGGTTATCGAGATTCGCGGCAACCGCAACCGGCGCTTGACGGGGCGCATCGTCGCGCGAATGCCATGCCCACACCGCGCCGAGCGAAACGATGCACACGAGCAGCGCGAGCGCGACGCGTCGTCGCGTAATCAGCAACCAGGTCAAGCCCGCGCCAAGCGCGATCAATGTTACGCCGCTCGCCACATCGCGCAGAAGCGTGTTCTCGAAACGAAATGTGACCGCGTGATCGCCCGGCGGCACATTGATCGTGGCTATGCCGAGTCCACCGCGTGGAAAAGTCGGCGCGGGCATGTCGTCAATATACGCCTGCCAGCGTGGAAAGTAAAATGCGGCAAGCGACAACTCGAACGGTTCGGATGTCGCAATGCGGAAGGCGTGCGTCTGCGAATCGTCTTGTGTAACCACAATCGTTGGCAACGTGCGCCACTCGCGCGTGGCAACGTTCGATTTTGCCATCGGCGTGTAAACATTTTCGATGTCGCTCACCGTGCTCGGCACAAACTCGCGCGTCCAGCCCCAGCCCATCTGCGCGATGACGTAATCCGAATCGTTGGCGCGCGTCAAATCCACTTGTGCGTCGGTCAGTGGAAATGCGCGCACCGGCAAATTCGCGAGACTCAACGCGACGAGCGCGAGAATCGCAAAGGGGTACGCGACGCGCGCGATGCGAAATCGCGCGAGCCAGTTCGCCCACACGCCAATCAGGAACGCGATGCTAATCCCAGCAAGAATCTGAAATCGCCACGGGAATTGCATAAAGCGCAACGCGGGAATGGCATACCACAGCGGCGCGGAAAAATCAAGCGTCATCGCGAGGGAGGCGAGGAGGAGGAGGAGGAAAAAAATGTGATGCGAATTGCGGATAGCGGATGGCGAATGGCGGATGGCGATCAACAAGAGAAGCGAAAGCAAGGCAAGAATGGTTTGCGGAAAACCGGCGCTGTGTTTGAGCACCTCGGTTTGCGGTACGTACTCGTACGCGAGCGATGGCGCGAAAAAATCCGCGAGCGTAACGAGGCGGCTGACGAGAAAACGCGGGAGTGACCCAGGTCCGACGAGCACGAGATTCAACTCAGCGAGCGCGGGGAGCCAGTAGAACGCACTGAGCGCGAGACCGGCGAGAATCGCGACAAGCGCGGTCAGTGGTCGGCGGTCGGTGGTCGTTCGTCGCGCGAAGAGAAACAACCAGCCCAGGTATGCGAGCAACAGCGCGGCGAACTGCATCGCGGTCAAGTGATGCGCGAGCACAATGGCGGCAAACGCGAGCGCGGCTAGGATCGCGTCGCGCATCGCGCCGGACTGGAACACGCGGCGGAACGCGTAGAGCGCGAGCGGGATGAGCGACAGCGCGAGCAGTTCCGGAAAATTGCCGCGCACGTACGCATCCGAGAGCACATAGGGCAAGTACGCAAACGCGATTGCGGCGATGAATGCGGGCGCGTCGCCCAGCAGATCGCGCGCGAACAAGAACATGGAGAAAGCAGCGAGGAAAAAACAGAGCACGATCAGCAATTTGATCGCACCGATGTAACCTGCGCCCAGCAAGTGAAACAATTCTGCGAGATAGTACGCCAATGGCGGATAGTAATTGAACACGGGCAAGCCATAGCCATAACCCGAAAGTGGAAACCAACGCGGAAACAAAATGCTCTGGTGAAGTGCGCGGTCAAGTTCGAACAACCGATAGAGGTGAATCATTCCATCGGACGATTGAAAGTAACCGTCTTGCAAAAGAAACCACGCGGCGGGAAGCGGGACGAACGCGAGGAACGCGAACCACACGCGGCGCGTCATCGGACGACGACCTGGGTCAATCCAAGACTGTCGGCGACGTTCGTTATACCTATTGGCAACCGCGCGCCGGTCGCGGGAAGATACATGCCAATCGCAATCGTGTAATTGCCTGGCGCAAGGTCCGCCGGAATTTTGAGCGTGTGCCGGTCGCGGAGTGGCTCGCCCGTGCGCCAACGATTCGTCGGATACAAGCCGCTCAGCGGCGGCGCGTCCGCGTCCGCGACTACGCGTCCGTTCGCGTCGACAAGATGGACGAACACGGTGTACGCTTCGTTTGGCTCGCGAACCGCGCGCCAGTACAGATCGAGCGCGAGCGATTGTCCGCGCGCGAGGTCGAGCGTGTTCGAGTTTGTCGCGGGCGCGCTGCTCCAACCCAGGAATGCAATCGCCGGACCCACGCGCATGATATTCGCGTGGGATATGTTCGCCGTGGTGAAATCGCCAACGCGAATTTCGCCGAGCGCGACGCGCGACTCGCGGTTGTAATCCGGCTTGCGCGTGTCGAGATCGTACACGTACCAATACAAATCGAGATTGTACAAACCGGCGGGCGCGTCCGCCGGCAAATTCACCGTGAACGCGTCGCGATAATAATCGCCGGCTTGCCAGCGATACGTCGGAAAATAGAACGACGCGGGAAAACCAGGGTAATCGCTCCAGGGTTTGCCGGTGAGATCATTCACGCCCAATAGCGACGAGTACATCGGATACATCCGTGCATTCGCGCGATAGTAAACCAGGACGCGCGTCGGCTTGCCCGGCTGTGGCGGATCGGGATCGAGATCGTAACCCAGGATGTCCACTTCGGGAACGATGCGCGCGTCGTGCAACGCGTAACGCGGTTGCGGCGCGTTCAACAGCGGCAGCGGCACGGCTTGGACGGAACGCGGTCCGGGCGTGGAGCGCAGTTCGGGATTGAACTCGACAAAATAAAACGGACGATTCAACTCGCGCGCGCGCTTCATGAGGCGCTCGAACTGGGGCCAGATGGGGCTGATGTTGACGACGAGCAAATCGGGACGCTGGTTTTCGACAAACTGATAATAGCGCATCGGCTCGGACACTTCCCAGGGCGCGATGACGACTGCGTTCGGCGCGAGGTTGTCGCGCAACACGGCTTGCGCGTTGTCGCGCGCGAGATAGTACTGACTCTGGTCCATTTCGGAGAAATGCAGAACGAGAACCGTCAACGGCACGAGCGATAGCGCGAGCGCGGGCGCGCGCGTGAAATGTTTGATCGGCACGCGCGCGGCGAACCGGATTATCGCATCCGCGCCAAAACCAATCCACAATGCCACCACTAGATACGCGAGCGAAAAATAGTAAACCGTGGATGTTCCACGCAAATATATCGCGATGAAACCAACGCCCGCACCGGCAACGAGCAGAAACAGAAATTCGCGGCGATTCCGTTTGAACGATTGCCATGCACCGAGCGCGGCGATCACAATGCCGACAAGCGTGAACTGATCGAGCAACAACGTCGTCGCGAGATTGAGCCGGTCGGCTTCGTCGAGCGGCGACTTGAAGCCAAGTTTGTTGCGATTGTCGAAACCGGTGACGAGGTTGAAAAATCCGTACAGCGTGTTGTTATAGTACGCGCTCACGGTACCCTTGACCATCGCGTCTTCGCGCGGGTACAAATCCCAGTTCACCGGGCTTTGTTGCGCGATCAACTGATTCGCGCGAATCGGAATGTACGCGTACAAGATGAGCGGCAACAGAACGAGCAACGCGCCACGTCCAAACATCGCGCGCGTGACGCGCGCGCGATTGAACCACACTATCAGCGCGAGCGCGGGCGCAAGAAACACAAAGACGCGATGGTGTGTCAAGCCGAATCCGCACGTTAGTGCAAGCGCGTAAAAATCGCGCGGCGCGCCGTCTTGATACCACCGCAACGCACAGAACAGCGCGAGCGCGCCGATCAGCAAATGCAACGCGTACACTTCGGCTTGCGCCGCCGCGCCCCACAGCGAAGGCGTGACGATCAACGCGAACGCGGCAAGCAATGCCGGGACGCGTTGACGAATCAGCCGGCGCGCGATCGCGTAGACGACGGGGGGAACGAGCGCGGCGGCGACAACCGAAAACAGGTTGACGCGATACGCGACGTCGCCAACCGGGAGCCAAGTGAAAAGTTTAGCGAGGAGAATATACAGCGGATAGCCGGTTGAATGCGGCACGCCCAGGTAGTACGCCATGTGCTGGTATTCGCCGCTATCGCCATCCAGCACGGTCGGCGACATCGTGCGAAAATACAACGCAAAGGCGCTTGCCGCCAATAGTGCGTAGACCCAGCGGTCACGATAGCCCATGAGTACTCTTGTTCGATTGACGAACGCTTTCACAAAGAGTATTATAAACACGACAAACTTTTTTTCCAAATCGTGTCTGGGGCGGTGCGGTCAGCGAAGACTGACCGGCTCGGGAGGAACGCGTATGGATCGGGGGGGAATAGAATGCGGACAAGGATTAGTTGAGTACGCCTTGATTTTATTGCTCGTCATTATTGTGCTGGTCATTCTGGTCACGGTCTTTGGTGGGCAAGTAGGTAATTTATTCAGTCAGGTCACGAGCGCCTGGCCCAACTAAGCTTACTTGCGCGCGATGAGCGCAAGCGTGTGGAACGTCCACGCGAAACCGCTCGCCGCTTGAAAACGTTCAAGCGCCACGCGCGCCGCGTCGAGATAACGCGTCCGCACGTCCGCCGGCAAAGCCGCGATCTCCGCGTGCAATAACGGCGAAGCATCCGCAAACTCCAGAAACGCCTCGCGATCAGCCACGCGCGCCGGATAGTGTTCCTGGCGCGCGTCTACATTTTCAAACCCCGCCAATTCAACCGCGCGCGTGATTTGATCTACCGCCCCAAACGTTTGACGAAACAAATACGCGCGCGTGGATTGCGCGCGCAAGTGCGCCAACACGTCCGTTTCTTCTTTCGCACGATACGGCGTCAGCACGTCGTACATCGTCTTGTGCGGCGCAGACGAATCCATCGCCCAGATTTGCAGCGCGAGGATGCCGTCCGGCTTGAGCACGCGATAGAATTCGGCGAGACTGCGCGCGGGATCGGTGTAATGCAACGCGAATTGTGACAACACCGCGTCGCACGACGCCTCCGGCAGATCGAGCGCATTGAGATCGCCAATCCGAAACTCACACTGCGAAAAACCGAACTGCGCGGCGTGTACGCGCGCGAACGCGAGCATCTGCTCCGACGCGTCCACGCCGATGATTCTGCCGGTCTTGCCGACGCGCGGCGCGGCGAGCAACGCGACCAACCCCGTTCCGGCGCCGGCATCAAGCGCGACCCAACCGGGGCGCAAGTCAATCAACTGCACCAATCGTTTCGCCATCGGGCGATAGACCGGCGCGACGACGCGTTCATAGCGCGCGGACAATTCGTCGTACATGCCGGCAATCGCGCGTTGAATCATTTGCGGGTCAACGGACATGCTCTGCCCTCTATTTCCCGATACTCAACCCATCCACGAATTTTTCCGCGGTCGCGCGATCTAACTGATCGCCTTTGGCGCTAAAGAGCACCGCGTAGTAAAAACCGCCGGACACGACGACGACGCGCAACACGCCGCGCACGCGCCCACCCAGGTCGGCGCTCGTGTACTCAATGTCCGCGAGCGCGCTGCCGTCGGACGCGGCGCGTTGCGAAAGCACGCGCACATCCGGCGCTTGCGCGCGAAACCGATCGGTGAGAAACACATTGAGCGCTTGCTCCGCAGTCTGCGAACCTGCCGCGCCAAACGACACGCTTTGTTGCGCCGAGCGATCGGGCGCAGTGAACGTGACCATCGCTTTGGCTTGCTCTTGATCGTTCACCGTCCAACCGCGCGGATATTGCACCGAAAAGAACGCGACCTTGCTCGCATAAATTTGATACTCGACGATGGGCGTGCGCGTGGGGAGCGCGGTAGGTGTGGTCGCAACGATTGCCACACGCGTCGGCGTGGATATCGCTACCGCGCGCGCGGTCGGCGTCGCCGCGACGAAAATAGCGTTCCACGCAAAAAATCCTCCCCCGATCACCAGCACTGCCAGGAATGCCAACACGCATCCCGCGCCGCCGGCAAGAATCAAGATTCGCTTGCGATCAAATGTCGTACTCGACATCATACTCCTCAAAAAAACGTGGCACAAATTTCCAATTTGCGATTGGAAGTTGGAAACTTGTACTACGTTTCCGCAGTTTCACACGCGCGCAGATGTTGCGCGACGAGACTGTGAATCTCCGTGTCGCGCGGCGACGAGACGTCGAACCAATGAATGCGTTCATCGTCGAGGCGAAACCAACTGTACTGATGATGCACGAACCGCCGCGTATCGCGTTTGAGTAAGCGCACGGCTTCCGCGAGCGGCGCCGCGCCATTGATGTACAGCGCGATCTGCCGATAACCCAGACCGCTCATCGCCGGCAAGTCCACCGAGTATCCCTGCGCGATCAACCCGCGCACTTCTTCGACCAGCCCCGCGTTCAACATCGCGTCCACGCGCGCGTTGATGCGTTCGTACAATTGCTCGCGCGGCATCGTCAAGCCGATGCGCAGCACGCGATAATCCGGCGCGGCGCGCGATTGCAACGCGCTGACCGGTTTGCCCCCCGCTTCGCACACTTCAATCGCGCGAATCACGCGCCGTTTGTTGCGCGGATCAATCCGTTCCGCCGCCAACGCATCAAGTTGTTGTAGCCGCGCGTACAACGCGTGCGCGTCCGTTTGTTCCAGTTCGGCGCGGCGCGCGTGATTCGGCGCGACGCGTGGAATCGTCAACCCTTCGAGCACCGCGCGCACGTACAACCCGCTGCCACCAACGAAGAGCGGCACGTTGCCGCGCGCGTGAATCGCGGCAATCGTCTCGTACGCGCGATGTTGGTACTCGGCGAGCGAAAACGCTTCGTCCGGATTGACCACATCAATCAAGTGGTGCGGCACGCCGCCGCGCTCGGCGTGCATTGGCTTGGCGGTGCCGATGTCCATCCGACGATACACTTGGCGCGAATCAGCGGAAACGATTTCGCCGCGCCATTCACGCGCAAGGTTCACCGCCAACGCGGTTTTGCCCACCGCCGTCGGACCCAGGATGGCAATGAGAGGTGTCGAGCGTGCCATCGAGGTCATTCCTCGACCGCGCCTTGAATCAGATTCATCCGCGCGATGCGCCCGACGCGATCCAACTCGATCGCGACGAGATCAATCCGCCACGCGCAGTCGGCGTGCTCGACGTGACTCGCGAGAAATGCTTGCGCGGTCGCGAGCAAGTGCGCGCGTTTGCGCGGCGTCAGCGATTCTTCCGGCGCGCCCATCGCGTCGCCGCGGCGCGTACGGACTTCGACGAACGCGAGTCCGCCGGCGTCCTGCGCGATGAGGTCAATCTCGCCGGCGCGCGTACGATAGTTGCGCGCGAGAATCGCGTAACCGCGCTGTTCGAGAAACCGCGCGGCGAGGCGTTCGCCGGCATCACCCAGATTTTTTCGCGCGCGTGTGGTCGTTGGGTTCATCCTCGTTGCATCCGCGTGTCATTTGTAGTATACTAGTGCCGCACATTTTCACGGAGGTCCATCAATGAAGGTCTCGTGCTTGCAAGAAAATCTTGCCAAAGGTCTTTCGGTCGTCAGTCGCGCCGTCGCGTCGCGTTCGACGCTGCCCGTGCTCGGCAACGTGTTGCTCGCGACCGATCAGGGACGGCTAAAAATCGCGGCGACGAATTTGGAACTGGCGGTATCCTGCTGGATCGGCGCAAAGGTCGAAGAAGATGGCGCGACCACGGTGCCTGCGCGCACGCTGATTGATTTCGTCAATTCGCTCCCGGGCGAACGGGTGGATATGTCGCTCAACGTGCGGACGCAAACGTTACATATCAAGTGCGCGCGCTACGATGCGAACATCAAGGGCATTGACGCCGCCGAGTTCCCCATCATCCCCACCATTGGCGATGGCAAAAAGATCGAACTCGAACCCGACACGCTGCGCGAAATGATCGAGCAGGTCACGTTCGCCGCCGCCACCGACGAATCGCGCCCGGTGTTGACCGGCGTCCTCACCAAATTTGAAAACGATCGCGCGACCTTCGCCGCGGCAGATGGCTTTCGTTTATCGGTGCGCTCCGCCGCGTTGAGCAAACCGGTCGAACAGCCCGTCAGCGTGATCGTCCCGGCAAAAGCTCTGCAAGAAGTGGGACGCGTCAGCGGCGATCAAGACGAACCGATCGTCATCGCAGTGACGGAAAATCAATCGCAGGCGCTCTTTCATCTCACGAACATCGAGATCGTGTCGCAACTCGTCGAAGGAGTCTTTCCCGATTTCACGCGGATCATTCCCGACAAATCCACGACACGCACTACGGTCTCGACGGCGGAATGGCAAAGCGCGGTCAAAGCATCGTCGGTGTTCGCGCGCGAGGCGATGAATACGATCCGCTTGCAAATCGCGTCGGGCACCGACGGGGGCGTCGGCAAAATGACCATCACCGCGACGAGCGCGGAATCCGGCGACAACCTCGGCGAGATTGACGCGCAAGTGGACGGCGACGCGGTCGAGATCGCGTTCAACGCGCGCTATTTGAGCGATGTGCTGGGCGTGCTGCATTCGGCGCAAGTCGCGTTAGAAACGGCTGGCTCATCCAGTCCTGGCGTCATCCGCGCCGTCGGACGCGATGACTTTACGCATGTTATCATGCCGATGCACATCAACAAGTGAGCGAGGGTAGGGACGTTCAATCGAACGTCCCTACTTTTTCTTTTTCCCCCGCAACGCGTCGAACAAATCCTCGCCATACGCGTTCGCTTTCCACGCGCCCAGCCCGCTCACTTCGATCAACGCGTCGAGCGTGCGCGGATTCTTGAGCGCAATCGCGATGAGCGCGTCGTTCGGCGCGATCACATCGGTCTCGACGCCGCGTTCCGCCGCGCGTTCTTTGCGCCATTCCTTCAGCCGACCCAACCGATTGCGCGCCGCCGGATCGAGTTGTCCATCGCGGCGCGCGTGCGGGCGCGGAGGCGCGGTTTGCGGCGAATGGCGTCCGCGTTCCAACGCTTCGAGCAACGCGTCGCCGTAGCGATGCACGGTGTAATTGGTCAGACCGCCGATGTGCGCGAGCGCGCGCACCGAACTGGGGCGATCCGTCGCCAGCCGCATCAGCGTATGATCGCCCGCGATTTTGAAGGCGGGACGATCCTGGCGTCGCGCTTCCCCGTCGCGCCAGCGATATAACTCCCGTAGAATCCCCAAGCCCACCGGATCGAGATCGCGCGCGCCGTTGATGTTCCAGTAGCCGTCGGGGTCGAAGCGGCGCGGCGTCGGCTCGACGCGCGCTAAACGCTCAAATTCCTCGCGCGCTTCTTCGAGGCGTTCTAGTTTTTCTAGCTCGACGATTTGGATATCGCGCAGCGCTAGCAAATAGTGCGTATCCTCGCGCGCGTAGTCCAGGTGCTCTTGCGTCAACGGACGATGCCCCCAATCGGCGCGTTGCATTTTTTTGTTCAGCGCGATGCCAAAGCGGTCTTGCAAGATCGTGCCCAGCCCGACATTTTTCCAACCGAGAATGCGCGCCGCGATCATCGTGTCGAAGAGATGGACGAATTCAAACTGGTAATCGCGTTTCATGCAAAAGATGTCGTACTCGGCGGCGTGGAAAACTTTTTCGATGCCGGGGTCGGCAAACACCGCCGCGAGCGGCGCGGCATGAACGCCAAGCGGGTCTACGATGTAATCGCGCGCGCGCGTAGAAAATTGCAAGAGACAGGTTTTCTCAAAGTACGAGAACAAACTGTCCGATTCCGTATCCACCGCGATGATGGATTCAGCGCGCAACGCTTCGCACACGGTCGCGAGCGATGACGGCGGCGCGAGACAAAGATCAGGTAATGGGTCAGTGTGTTTCGACATGAGCGATGAGTTCCGAACGAGTTGTGAGAGTTTGACGCGCGCCGAGCACGAGCGCAAGGAGGATCAACCCCACATCCACCAGTTGATCCACGCGCCATGCGCCCAGGCGCACGGTCGCGTCGCCGCGTTGAAAACCCAGGATGAATTGCGCGCTGGACGCGCCGAGTAGATAAACGACGCACAACACGCCCGCGCGCGGTTTGCGCGACGCCAACATCAACAGTCCAATAAACAGAGTGATAAACAAAACGATTTCAATATGTTGCAATGGAAAACGCGGTTGGATCAAGCCATACAAATCTGCCAGATCGAGCGCAAAACGATTCTCGCTGACGACGCCGTAATTCGCGCCATGGACGAGCGCGCCGTACCAACCAATGGCTTGACCGCTACACAAGCCGAGCGCGCTCGCATCGGCGAAAGAGGTGAACGAGACACCCCGCACGCGCGCATACGCGACGAGCGCCAGCGCGCCGGCGATGAACGCGCCGCGCAGCGCCAGCCCGCCCAGACCGAACTGCGCGATTTCATCCGGTCGCGCCGCGTAATAGTCCCAGTTCAACGCGACATGATACGCGCGCCCGCCGAGCCACGCGGCAACGAACACGACGAGCGCAGCATCGAGGAACCGGCGTCGTCCGGCAACGCGACGCCAACGCAGGTAAAGGTACGCCGTGATCAACCCTGCCGCGCAACCCAGCATCACAAGCGCGGTGTAAGAGGGTAACTCGAAAAAGAACAAGTCAACAGTGGGGTGCATTATCCGCGCAAGCCCTCGACCACGCGCACGTACCGATCTACGAGCATCGCCGCGTTTTCGTCCGAGGTGCCTTCGGCGAAAATGTAAAACATCGGCGCGTCCGCTTCGGGCACGACCAACGCCCACTCGCGTTCATCCAATTGAATCCGCAAACCGTCCACTTGATCGGTGATGCGATCTTTGTACTGCTCGCTCAACATCCGCATCAACGTGCCTTTTTGATCCCAGGGGCACGCGACGCGTTTTACGACCACGTGGTACGGCGGCAGCGCGTTGACCACATCGGCAAGCGTCGTTTTTTGCGCGGCGAGGTATTCGAGCAACTTGACGACCGGAAACATCGCGTCCACCAAGCGATGGAACGCGGGGACGATGAATTCGCCCGCGCCGCTCAACGCCAGCACCAAGTCGTTCGACGCGGCGGCGGACATCATCGCTTGCGGATCAATCTTGACGCGCCGCACGTGCGCGCCGTGCCGTTCCGCGATCTGCTCGAAGATCATCGGTTGGTTCGCCATCACGGCAACCGCGCCGGGTTGCGTCCGCAGAGTCAGTTCCATAAATGCCGCCGCGGTCGTCGTGCCGGAAAGTTTGCGCCCCGCGCCGTCCACCATCCACACGCGTTCGCCCGCCACATCGAGCCGCACACCCAGGTCGGCTTTCATCGCCGACGTGATCGAAGTGAGTTGGTCAATGCCGCGCTGGAACTCCTCGGACGAAACGGACATCTTGGATTCTTCCACGCGTTCGTTGATCGCGATGACCGTGCAACCCAGTTCGTTCAAAATCGCCGGCAACACGAGCGAGGTCGGCGCGTTCGCATAATCCACGACGAGCGTAAAATGCGCGTCACGAATCACGTCCGCCTCAACCACTTGCAGCGCGTCCTCGATGTAACGACTTTCCGCCGCGCCGTTGATCTCTTCGATAATACCCAATTCGTCGAAGGCAACCCGGCGAAAATCTTCGCGGAAGAAAATGTTTTCGATACTGCGTTCCGTGGTCTTGTTGAGGTTCTGTCCATCTTTTTCGAGAAAGCGAATATCCACGGTGCGCTGATCGTACGGCGAGACGCGCACGTGCACGCCGCCCGCCGCGCCGGTGACCGCCGTGTAATAGCGCGCGACCGGGATCGGGACGGAATCCACGTCTTGCACGGTGATGCCGGCGGAGGGCAGACCGCTCACCATCGCGCGTTTGACCATGCGCGCGCCGCGATTCATATCGCGATTGATGATGACGCGCGCGCCTTTGGGCAAGGTCGCGCCAAATGCAGCGGAGAGACGCGCGGCGAATTCCGGCGTAATGTCCACATTCACCAACCCGGTCACGCCGTATCGTCCGAACAACGACCGACGCGCTTGCGCGCCCCAAATGATCGAAGATTTCACCGTCGCGCCGGCTTCGACCTGTTTGTTGGGCCACAGTTTGACGTTGGGATGCACGACCGCGCCTTCGCCAATCGTACACTCATCGCCGATCACCGCGCCTTCAAACACAACCGCGCGCGATTTCAAACTGCACTGCCGACCGATCATCGCGCCTCGCAATTCCACGCCTTCGCCAATGTACGTGTTGCGCCAAATGATACTGCGTTCGATATGCGAGCGATTGTCCACCACGGTGTACGGGCGAATCGCGGTCGGACCGTGAATCACGACGCCGCCCTTGATCCGCGTCCCTTCACCCAGGAAAATCGGTCCGAACAGTTGCGCGTCCGGCGCGATCTGCACATCGTCCTCGATGTAAATGCCGCCGCCGATGTGTTTGCCGGTTTCGCCCAGTTTTACTTTGCCGCTCAGTAAATCGCCGGTCGCGCGCGCGTACTCGGCAATGGTGCCGATGTCACACCAATACCCGTCCGCGATGTAACCGTACAGCGGCGCGCCTTTTTTCATCAAGAGCGGAAACACGTCTCTGCCGAAATCGCACGGCGTGCCCGGCTCGATCTCGTCGAGCACGTCGGGCGAAATCACGTAAATGCCGGTGTTGACCGTGTCCGAAATCACATCGCCCCACGACGGTTTTTCGAGAAAGCGTTCGATGCGTCCGTTCGCGTCCACCATGATGACGCCGTACTCGAGTGGATTCGGAACGTGGTACAGCGTGAGCGTCGCCGCCGCGCCCATACGTTTGTGAAACGCGACAATCTCACCAAGGTTGATATCGGTCACCGCATCACCGCTGATGATGATAAACGGCTCGTCGCGCGTCAGAAATTTTTCCGCGAGTTTCACCGAGCCAGCCGTGCCGAGCGGATGCGTCTCGACCGAGTAATTGATCGTCGCGCCGAGATGCGAACCGTCGCCAAAATAATCGCGAATGTCGTCCGCGCGATACTGGAGCGTCGCCACAATGTCGGTGATCTTGTGCCATTTGAGCAATTCGATGATGTGCCCCATCACAGGACGATTGACCAGGGGCACCATCGGTTTGGGGCGGTGAAGCGTCAATGGACGCAGGCGCGAACCTTCGCCACCTGCCATCACAACGGCTTGCATGTTGACCTCGTTGCCTTGTCGCATGGTCGAATGGGCGCATGGTCGCGTCGTTGGATAGACTACCAGACTACTCGACCATTTGACGATGCGACTAGATGACTAGTCCTTGCCGGCTTCGACCGCGGCAGTCGCAATCGCCCACGCGATCAATCCCCAACTGCCGCCGGCGAGCACGACGACGAGGAGCAGCGAGCGCAGGTTGAGTTCGGGATCGGCATTGCGAATCATTCCGAACACTGAAAGCGCAATCGCGATCAAGGCGGCAATCACGCCAACGAGCACCGGACCGTGCAGAACACCGCGCACGCGTGCGATCACACTGATAGTTGGTGAATTGGGTTTGGTATCGTTTGCCATAACCGTCTCTTTCGTTCCCTTTATTGGAATTATACATCACGCGTGTACGCGAGTCAAAGTAAGCGCAGCGTGAGCAGCGAAAGCGCCGGCGCGCGCCATGCCTCGTCCTAGCGCATCGCACGCGCCACGACGATTTGCTTTTGCGGATCCGTGAGCGAATAGAAATCGTGTCGCGCGTAATCGCCCCAGAAATGAACGATCTCGAACCCCGCGCGCGCGATGAGATGCTCCAGTTCGCGCGGAAAAATGTACGCGATGTGGAGATCGCTCAACCACTCGCGCAGCAGCACATTGTCTTTGAACTCGCGCATCCGAAAATGAATGACCATCGTCTGGCGAAGCGGATCCAACTCGCGCGCATGATCGCGCTGGAAACGAAAACCAATGTCCTTGATGGTCTGATCCACTTCGAGCGACCACGCGGGGTTGTGCTCGACCTTGAGCCGGTTGATGTCGGGCATGAAAATATCGAACACGAACACGCCGCCCGGCGCGAGATGTGCGCGCACTGTTTCGAACAGCGCGAGCTGATCTTGCGTGGTGAGCAAAACGAGAAACGTGTTGAACGGAAGATAAACAAAATTGAATCGCTCGCCGAGCCGCACCGCGCGCATATCGCCTTCGTGCAAGGTGATCCGCGTCTGAATGTCCGGCGCAAACCGCCCGAGTTTTTTGCGCGCGTGTTCGAGCATGAACGGCGAAATGTCCACGCCGGTCACGCGCATGCCGGACTCGGCAAGCGGCAACGCGATCCGCAGTGTGCCACACGCAAGTTCGAGTGCGCGCCCATCCGTCGCGTACTCGCGCGCCATCGTCTGCCAGAATTCCACGTCGTCCGTTTTCCACGCGTACTCCAGATCGTAGATCGCGGACTCTTTTTCGCGATAGTAGATGTCCGGCGCGGCATCACCGCGACGATTTGACTCTATCGGCATCGTACTCTCCTCACCGCTGCGACCGCCGACAACCGACCGCCGACCGCCGCAGAATTTTCATTCCGCGCTTTTTGATTCGCGAATTCTCCCAACGTGTTCACCATTTTTGCGTCAACGCGTTATGGGCGGCTCCAAATTCGTAGGGGCGGGGTTACCCCGCCCCTACCAGTTAATACGATTTAGCGAACACCACGCGACCATCGGACGCGTTGCCGCAACGAACACATTTGCCGGCTTCTTTTTCGCGGTCGAACGGAATACACCGAATCGTCGCTTTGGTTTCTTCCTGGATTTGTTTTTCGCACGCGGCTTGTCCACACCAGTGCGCCAACATGAACCCAGCGCCGCCTTCGCCTGCCGTGCGCGATTTGAACTCATCCCAGGTATCCACGCGGAACGTATTCGCCGCGCGGAATTTTATCGCGCGGTCATGCAGGTTTGCTTGAATCGTTTCGAGCATTGCGCCGACGCGCGCGACGAGTTCGTTTTGCGGCACGAACGATTTTTCGCCCGTGTCGCGCCGCGCAAACACGACTTGATTCTTCTCAATGTCTTTCGGTCCGACCTCGATGCGAAGCGGCACGCCGCGCAGTTCCCACTCGTTGAACTTGAACCCCGGCGTCATGCCTTCGCGCGCGTCCACCTCGACGCGGCAATCGCCGAGCGCGGCGCACAGATTGTTCGCGACTTGCAACACGCGCGCTTTCTCCTCGTCCTTGCGCCAAATCGGCACGATGACAACCTGGGTTGGCGCGATGCGCGGCGGCATCACGAGACCTTGATCGTCGCCGTGCGTCATGATGATCGCGCCAATAAAGCGCGTGGACAAGCCGAACGAGGTCTGCCACACGTACTTGAGCGAATTGTCCGGCGCGAGGTACTGGATACCAAACCCGCGCGCGAAATTGTCGCCCAAGTTGTGCGACGTGCAGGATTGCAACGCGCGCGTATCGCCCATCATCGCTTCGAGCGTGAAGGTCGTGTGCGCGCCCGCAAATTTTTCCGATTCACTTTTGCGACCGGGAATCGGCGCGAGCGCGGCGTAGTTTTCCGCCAGATCGCGATAGACGCCGAGCATCTTGAGCGCGAATTCGTCCGCTTCTTCAAACGTCGCGTGCGAAGTGTGCCCTTCCTGCCAGAGAAATTCCGAAGTTCGCAAAAATAATTTTGTCCGCATTTCCCAGCGCACAACGCTGTTCCACAAGTTCAACAGAATCGGCAAATCGCGGTACGAGCGCACCCACTTTTTCACCGAGTCGTTGACAATCGTTTCCGAAGTTGGACGCACGATGAGTTTCTCTTCGAGTTCTTGTCCGCCCGCCATCGTTACAACTGCGAGGTGCGGCGCGAATCCTTCGACGTGCTCGGCTTCTTTGTGAATGAACGATTCCGGAATAAAGAGCGGAAAGTATGCGTTGCGAACGCTGTTCTTTTTGAAACCGCGATCAAGCGTCTGTTGAATGTTTTCCCACAGCGCGTATCCGTACGGGCGCACGATCATCGAGCCGCGCGACGGACCGTAATCCGCGAGTTCCGCGCGTAAAACCAGTTGATTGTACCACTCGGAAAAATCCTGGCTGCGGGGTGTGAGTTTGTCTGCCACGTTATATCTCCTCGAAAATAATTTTACACCACAGAGACACAGAGGACGCGGATAAAAAATAAACAACTCTGTGCTCTCCGTGTCTCGGTGGTGAGATTAATCTTTGAATGCGACTGGTACGACGCGCGCGCGAATCTCGTCGAACATCGCCGCGATTTCTGCGCGCACGCGTGCAACGGTTTCGTCGAGCGGAACGCTGACGCGATCCTTGCTTGTACGTCGCTTGAACTCGGCGCTGTTCTGTTTCAGCGAACGCTCGCTGATTGTAACACGCAAGGGCACGCCAATCAAATCCGCGTCGTTGAACTTGACGCCGGGCGTCGCGTCGCGGTCGTCGAACAAGACCTCGATGCCGGCATCGCGCAGTTGCGCGTACACCGATTCGGTTTGCGCGGTGACATTGCCGAGCGCGACGAGATGAACTTGATACGGCGCGACGGTGATCGGCAAGCACAAGCCGTACTCGTCGTGATGTTCTTCCGCGATGCACGCGAGCAAGCGCCCGCTGCCGATACCGTACGAGCCCATCCAAATCGGCTTGAGTTGTTTGTCTGCCGCGAGATAACGCGCGCCGAGCACCTCCGTGTAACGTGTGCCGAGTTTGAAAATGTTGCCGACTTCGACGCCGCGCGCGGCGCGCAACGCGTTGCCGCAATTCGGACACGCGTCGCCCTCGTTCGCAATCGCGATATCGGTGACGAGGTTCGCCGCGTAATCGCGCGGAACATTCGTGTTGAGCAAGTGATAGCCCGCGTCGTTCGCGCCGGCGACGAGATTCGGCGACCCAGGAATCGCGTCGTCCACGATGACGATGACATCGCGTAAACCAATGGGCGAGGCGTACCCCGGCGTCGCGCCGGTCGCGCGGATTTCGTCTTCGCGCGCGGGACGCAAATCTTTGGCTCGCACCGCGTTCGCGAGTTTCGTTTCGTTCACGTCCATATCGCCGCGCACAACCGCGAACACAAATTTTTCGACATCGTGATCTTGTTCCGTGATTGTCGCCAGCAAGAACACGGCTTTGGCGGTTTTCGATTTTGGAATATTGAGCAGTTGCGCGAGCGCGTCAATCGTTTTGCAATCCGGCGTCGCGATTTTTTCGAGCGGCAACGATGCTTCGGACGCGGCGGGCGGTTTGTGAAAACGCGCGACCTGGCGATTCGCGGTAGAGCCGCACGCGTCGCACAACATCAACGTGTCCTCGCCAATCGGTGTGAGATACATGTACTCGTGCGACAGCGATCCACCCATCATTCCGACATCGGCTTTGACTGCAATCGCGTCGAGCGCACAGCGATTGAAAATGTTAAAGTACGCTTGATAGTGCGCGCGGTACTGCGCGTCCAACCCAGCGTCGTCCGCATCGAGCGAGTACGAGTCGAGCATCGTAAACTCGCGCACGCGAATCAGCCCCGCGCGCGGGCGCGGGTCGTCGCGCCATTTCGTTTGAATGTGGTAGATGAGTTGGGGCAATTGTTTGTACGAGCGAATCTCTTTGCGTGCGAGATCGGCGACGACTTCTTCGTGCGTCATCGCGAGCGCCATCTCGCGTCCGCCGCGGTCGGTAAAGCGCCCCATCTCGTCGCCAATCGCGTACCAGCGCCCGGTCTCTTTCCACAAATCAGCGGGATGAATCACCGGCATCGTCAGCTCTTGACCGCCCATCGCGTTGATTTCATCGCGCATAATGTTTTCGATTTTGGTGAGCGACCGGCGCGCGAATGGCAACGCGCTGAAAATACCCGCGCCGAGTTGTCGAACATAGCCCGCGCGCAAAAGCAATTGATGGCTCGCGACCTCCGCCTCGGATGGTGTGTCGCGCAAGGTCTGGCTGAATTGTTTAGTCATTCGCATGGTGAAAACTCCAAATTTCGAGTTCCTTTATTTCCCTTCTTTCCCTCCGTTCCCGAAAGTCCAAAGGGAACTGAAGGTAAGAAAGGAACTGAGGGAAAGAAAACGCCCGCCGCAGCGCGACGGGCAACTCGACAATATGCGATTGACCGAACACGACGGTCATTCGGGAGAGTCGCTGCGCGACGCGGCAAGGGAACGCGTATTCATTCGTCTGTTCCCCCTCTCCCGTTCCAGTGTCAGGTTGCAGAAGAGGGGGCGCGCGGCGAAGGCGCATGTTCCTGGCGCAACACGCGCGTTATTTGTTCTATCGCTTGCTCAGGTCGCGCAACGACTTGCAACAACTTGGTTTCCTCTTCGGTCACGGCGAGATGCTCGCGCCACGAACCCAGGATCGAATTCCACCACTCGCCCAACAACACAATCGGCTTGGACGCGTCGCCGTTTATCTTAGCCAGATTCCACACAATTGCAAGTTCGGCGAGCGTGCCCATACTGCCCTTGAGCACGACAAACCCGTCCGCGCGCGTGTGCATCTCGCGAATGCGCGCGAACAAATCGTCGCGCATCACAACTTCGTCGAGAAATGGATTCGGCGTGAGCCAGGAAAATTCACCGGAGATCACGCCAATCGTGCGACCGCCATTTTCGCGTGCGCCGCGCGCCGATGCCTCCATCGTCCCCGCGAAGCCGCCGTTCAACACGACGAACCCGGCGCGCGCGAGCAACTTGCCGACGGTATACGCTTCGGTATACTCGGGCGTGTGCCTTGCCGGGCGTGAGCCGCCAAAGACGGCGATCACGCGTTCATGATGATTCTGCATCGTTCGTCTCCTTGTTCGGATGTTGTGGTTCGCTTGCCATCGTGCCTTCGACCGGTTGCAAATCGTCGGTACCTTCCAACAATTCAAGCACGGCTTGGCGCACGCCGCGCAACAATTTCTTGTCCACGCGTTCGCTGTAGCGTTCCGCTAAATCCACCGCGGCTTGTTCGAAATCTACGTCTTCGCCTTGTTCGTGCAAAAAGTAATGGTGATCCATCACCCACAAGTACAAATCCGCTTCGGTGCGATGCGGAAAATCTTGCAGGATTTTGTGTTCGCGAATGATTTGAATGACCGGCGTGTACAAATGATCGTACCAACTCGTGACGGCGTCTTGCCATTTGATCTTGTGTTGCGCTTCCACGCCGAGAAAATAACGATGCACCGCGATGTGTTCGATCAAGCGCGCGTACCCGCCGGGTTCCGAGAAAACGATTTTTTGTCCGGGGCGTAATTTATCGAGCTGCGTCTTTTCGATAAAGTGTTCGTACTCGCCGACGATTTCCAAATCGCGCGCGGTCAAGTCGGGTGTCAGCGGCACGCGCGTTTTCACTTCGATCACTTCGGCTTCGATGAATTCTTGACCGCGTTCGCGCGCGACGCTGATACGATGATGTCCATCGCGCACAAAGTACACTTCGCCGACCTGATACAACTGCACCGGCGGCAAATCCACGTCATTGTAGTACGCTTCGTCCACGCGCCGCCAGCGCGACTTGGTTGTGTTTTGCGTTGGCAGAAACGCGCGGTCGAAATCGTTGTACCGCAACGTCGCGCTGCCGACGATTTTGGCGACGGACACGGTTTGCACGCCGCGAAAACTTTCGCCGAACGTTTTGACGGTGCGCTTGACTTGCTCGAACGAGAGCATTTCGTTGGGACGCCGCGCGATCATCGCGAGCAATTCGTTCCAGAACGCTTTCATACGCGCGCGGTTGAAATCCGATTCGGTTTGAGGCGAAAACAAATTTCTCATTGATCCAGTCCAGAATTGTCTCTACTCAGCCCATTGTCATTTCGACCGAAGGGAGAAATTTTTTCCTCACGCGGAATGAGATTTCTCGTCGCACACTTGTCCTGGCGGCAATGGCATGTCCTTGATTCGATGCAAGGCATCGAGTTATTGACATACCATCGGCAAGTGCCAGGGAACTGCGCTCCTCGAAATGACGCCAGAGTTGCTACCCAAAACTCATCTCGCCGCGCGGGTCTTGAGCGGTTCGATGACAAGCAGGCGATAGCCGTACGTGTTGATGATCGTCGTCGCGCCGCGCTGGGTGATCGTTTCCTCGCGCGTGTCGTACACGTGCTTGTGACCATGCAACACATAACGCGGCTGGTAGTGTTCAATCAACCATCCGAACGCCTTGAAACCGCGATGCGGCAGATCGCTCGCGTCGTGAATGCCAAACGGCGGCGCGTGCGTGACTAGCACGTCGAGGTAGCGTCCGTACCGCGCGCGATTCATCACGAGCGCCGGCGTCAGCAACGCGACCTTGGCGCGCATTTCATTGTCGGTGTATTGAAATTGCGGTCGGTCGTTGTAGCGCATCGAACCTTCGAGTCCCGCGAGCAACAATCCTTTGTACTCGACGACGCGACCGTCCAGGTTTTCGCCGCCTTCGGGAAACGTGCGGTCCCCGCCCGCGCCGCCGTGATTGCCCATCACGTAATACAGCGGCACGTTGAGCATGGTCGTGATGTATTCGAGATAATCGGCGGGGAGATCGCCGCACGACAAGATCAAATCCACGCCGCGCGCGTATTCCGTGACCGCGCGCGTGTGCAAATAGCCGCTGACGTGATCGCTCACCACCAAGACCTGCATCGTCCCGCCGTCAAAAGAGTGCCCTGACCTCGACGAGATCAGGGCGATGTCACTTACGGACAAAGTATATCCGCGCGAATAAAAAAGTCAAACGCGTGTAACGCAAGATTCCATCTTGCGCGGCGGGATGACAAATTGACAGCCCAACCCGTTTTTGATAGAATATCAATGCACACGTGTGCATAAAAAGGAGTCCCTCATGCGCGTTTCGATCAAGGACATCGCCAAGTCCGCCGGCGTTTCGCACTCGACCGTGTCGCGCGCGCTGGCGGACAGTCCGCTCATCGCCGAACGCACCCGCGCGCGGATCCACCGCATCGCGCAAAAACGCGGTTACGCCCCTAACGCGATTGCGCGTGGCTTGGTCACACAACAAACGCGCGCGATCGGGGTCGTCGTCACCTCCATCGCCGATCCGTTCATCGCCGACGTGGTGCGCGGCATCGAACGCGTGGCGCTCGAGCAAGAATATCGCGTGTTTTTGGGCACGTCGCACGATGAGCCAACGCGGGAGGTCAGTCTCGTCAAAGCATTGCGCGAGTGGCGCGTGGATGGCGTGATCGTTGCCTCGTCGCGGATGGGTGGGCAGTATCAACCGCTCCTCGAAGAAATCGGCGCGCCCATCGTGCTCATCAACAACCAGAACGCCGAGGGCGGACATGCGATTCACTCGATTGCCGTAGACGACATGCTCGGCGGCGAGTTGGCAACCCAGCATTTGATCGCGCGAGGGCATCGTGTCATCGCGTACCTGGGCGGTCCGCCGGATCGGCTTTCGCATCGCGAACGCTTGAAGGGCTATCGCCGCGCGCTCACCCGCGCAAAAATCGCGTTCGATCCGGCGCTTACGCTCACGGGGACGGGGCGCGTCGAAAGCGGCGAACAAGTGACGCGCTTGCTCGATCTCAAACCAACCGCGATTTTTTGTTACAACGATATGACCGCGCTAGGCGCGTTGCGCGCGCTCAAACGCGCCGGCGTCGCGGTGCCGCGCGAGGTGTCGCTCGTCGGCTACGACGACATTGCGCTCGCCGCGTACACCGATCCGCCGCTGACGACGATCTGTCAACCGAAAGACGAACTCGGCGGCAAAGCGATGCAGATGCTCATGCAATTGCTGAGCGGCGCGCCGGTCGAGAACATCAAACTTGCCGTCGAGTTGATCGTGCGCGAATCTACGCGCGCGATATGATTTTCGATTTTCGATTCTTGATTTGCGGTTGGAAAAATCGCAAATCGCAAATTCAGAGAGGTGAAGAATGAAAGCGTTAGTGCTAGATGCCAAGTGGGAACCCCGTCCGGACTATAAGGTCTCGGACTGGGAAAAGCAAACCGGTAAAGCCGTGACCGGTTCAAGCATTTGGCGGCATCCCAAACTAGAAGTGCAGACCGTTCCCGACCCGACGCCGGGTCCGGATGACGTGCTGCTCAAGATCAAAGCCTGCGGCGTTTGCGGCTCCGACATCCATTTCTACGAACACGACAAGGACGATTACATTCTCTATCCTGGGTTGACCAAATTCCCGACGACGACCGGTCACGAATTTTCCGGCGAAGTCGTCGAGGTCGGCAAGAATGTCAAGAGTCTCAAGGTCGGCGACATGGTGACGGCGGAAGAAATGATCTGGTGCGGTTACTGCACACCGTGCCGCAATGGTTTTCCGAATCACTGCGAGAACTTGGAAGAGATCGGCTTTACGATTCCCGGCGCGTTCGCAGAGTATCTTTCCATCGGCGCGAAATACTGCTGGAAGTTGGACGCGATTGCAGACCGCTACGGCTCGAAGGAAAAAGCGTTCGAAGCCGGCTCGGTCGTCGAGCCGACGAGCGTCGCGTACAACGGCATCTTCCCGCGCGCGGGCGGTTTCGCACCCGGTTCATTCACGGCAGTTTTCGGCGCGGGTCCGATCGGTCTCGCGTCCATCGCGTTGTGCCGCGCATCCGGCGCGGGCTTGGTCGTCGCGTTCGAGGTCTCGCCGAATCGCCGCGAGATCGCCAAGAAACTCGGCGCGGATTACGCGTACGATCCGCGCGAGGTTGTGCCGTCCCAGGTTTTGATGGAGCTGACCAAGGGCGAAGGCGTAGACTTTTGCGTCGAAGCCGCGGGTGCACCGACAAAGACGATTCCCGAAATGGAAAAGGCGCTCGCGATCAACGGCAAGATCGTACAGATTGGTCGCGCGGCAGAGCGCGTGCCGATGTATCTCGAAACGTTGCAAGTGCGACGCGGTCAAGTGTACGGCGCGCAAGGGCACAGCGGCGACGCGGTCTTCCCTAGTGTCATTCGCATGATGGCATCGGGACGACTCGACATGACGCAGATGATCACCGCACGTTACGATTTGCCCAAGACGGTCGAAGCGATTGCCGCATCGGGCGAACGCTTCCACGGCAAGATCACGGTCAAGCCGTAAGTTTCAGTTTTCAGTAAACAGTATTCAGTATTCAGTTTGGGTTCGCTGAATACTGAATACTGAACACTCGATTTACAATCGCTTGGTCATTCGATTCACAAAATGGCGGGCGATTCTTTTTTCCGGAATTTGTGCTATACTTGGTTTGATGCGAACAGAAAGGAGGACTGGAAATAAAATAATCTTGCATCGGTAATTTCGAATCGGCTATCCATGATTCTCGAGGAGGAGGAATGATGATGGACGAAAAGAAATGGTCACCGACGATGAATCGCCGCGAGTTTCTGCGCGTGCTCGGCGCAGGCATCGCGCTCACGGCAACCGGCGGATTGCTTGAAGCGTGCACGACCCCTGCCCAACCGGCGGCGATGTCGAAACCGACCGGCAAACTCTCCGTGTACTCCGCGCTGAACGAAACGACGAACAACGAATTCGTCAAAGCGTTCCAAGCCGCGTACCCCGGCGTCACGGTTGAATTGTTGCCCCTTGCCGCGGCGGGCGAACTGCAAACGCGCATTCGCACCGAAAAGAATTCCCCCAAATGCGACGTCTTTGTCGGCGGGTCCAGCGAGTTTCACGACCCACTTGGCAAAGAAGGTTTGCTCGAAGCGTACAAATCGCCGAACGCCGCCGCGCTCGACGCGCAATTCAAAGAAGCAAGCGGACTGTGGACGGGTTGGTATATCGGCGTTTTCAGTTTCCTCTACAACACCGATCGCTACGCCAAAGAAATGGCGAACGTCAAAAAGCCGACGACCTGGGATGATTTGCTCGATCCGGTATGGAAAGGCAAACTTGCCTATCCCGATCCGATCAAGACCGGCGGCGGCTACATTTTTATCGCGACCCAGGTTTTCCGTTTCAACAAAGACGAAGACAAGGCGATGGAGTTTATGAAGAAACTCCACGCGAACATTGGACAATACACCGGCACTTCACCGCAAGCGATTCAACTCGTCGGACAAGGGCAATTCGTCGGCGCGGTGAATTGGGCGCACGACATCCTCACCGCGAAATCGCAAGGCAATCCGATTGACCTCGTCGTGCCGGAAAACACTGGCTTTGAAGTGGGCGGCGTGAGCATCGTCAAGGGTGGACCGAACACAACCGCCGCGAAAGCGTTCGTGGACTGGGTGTTGACGAAAGAAGCCGGCGAACTCAACGTGAAACTTTCGAACCGCGGCTCGGTGCGTACGGATGTCCCGCCTGCGCCCGGTGCGCCAACGCTCGACAAAGTGAAACTCGTGCAGTACGATCGTCAATGGGCAACCGACAACAAAGACCGTCTGCTGAAAAAGTGGCAAGCGACGGTTGGAGTCTAGATCGTTAAATCGTTGAATCGTTGATTGGTTGGATCGTTACATAGTTGGATGGTTTGGTTACAAACCAACTTTTCAACGAACCAACGATTCAACGATTCAACTAACAAACAGAGCTTTATGCGTAGCATCCTGCGTGAGCCATCGGTCGTCGTTACATTGAGCGTCCTCGTCGGGTTGATGTTGCTGTTCATCATCTACCCGCAAGTTCAAGTCGTCCTCGTCCCCGGTTTCAAAGGGTACGTTGAATTTCTGAGCGAAGGCATGTGGCTCATTCCGCTTCAGAATTCGTTCCTCACGATGCTCCTCTCGACGACGACCGCGGTCACACTCGGTTTCATCTACGCGTACGCGATGGTGTACAGCAAGATGCCGTGGAAGCCGTTCTTTCGACTCATCGGCATCTTGCCTTTGCTCTCGCCGCCGTTCGTCGTCGCGGCGAGTTACATTTTGCTCTTCGGTCCGCGCGGCATTATTTCGTATTACGTCTTTGGACAGACACCGAACATCCTGGGTCTGGGTGGCTTGTGGGGCGTGCAAACGATTGCGTTCTTTCCGTTCGCGTACCAACTCATCGCCGATGTGCTTGCGCGCAGTGACGCGCGAATGGAGCAAGCCGCGCGCAATCTCGGTGCAAGTTACTGGGACGTGTTTCGCACGATCACGCTGCCGATGGCGCGCCCTGGTCTCGCCGCCGCGATTTTGACGACCGCGATTTACATCCTCGAAGATTTCGGCAACCCCGCGCTCATCGCCGGACGATTCACCGTTTTGCCGACGCAAGCGTACGGACTCATCTCCGGTTTTGGCGATGTCGTCGGCGCGGCAGTCGTGAGCACAATTCTCCTTTTGATTGCGCTCTCGATGTACCTCACCAAGTTGCGTTTGGAAGGTCGGCAATCGTTCGTTACGATCAGCGGCAAGTCCTCTTCGATTCCGCATCCGCCAGTACCGCGCGTGCTCAACATGGCTTGCTTTGTCGCGTGCTTAATCCTCGCTGGACTTGTCTTGATGGTGTACGGCGTACTCCTCGTCAGCGCGCTCGTCGAGGCGTTCCCGGCGAATTGGACGTTCACGACGAAGCACTTTGCGTACCTGGGTGCGAACTCGCTCTCGCTCCGCAACACGTTTGTTTACGGCGGCATCGCCGCGAGTGTGTGCGCGTTGTACGCGATGGTGCTCGGCTTTCTCGTTCAGCGGCACGAGTGGCCCGGTCGGCGCATCGTGGATTTCATCGCGATCATGCCGGCGGCAGTCCCAGGAATTTTCTTTGGCATCGGCTACGCGACTGCGTTCAACTATCGCTGGCTCGATTGGTTGGATCGCGGCACGCTGATTATGATCTCGATGATTTTTTGGAACATCCCGGTTGGTTTTCAAGCGGCGGTCGCGGGCTTGCAACAGATTGATCGCTCGCTCGACGAAGCCGCGACGAGTTTGGGCGCGAGCACGCTGCGCGGTTTTCGCGACATTTTATTTCCGCTGCTCGGCAGTTCGCTGTTAACCGGCTTTGTGACCGCGTTCGTGCGCGCGGTGACGACGCTCTCGGTGATCATTTTCCTGTTCACACCCGGCACAACCGTCGCGACGATTACGATTTTCCAACTCGTGAACGATTTCAATTGGGGCGGCGCAACCGCGTTCACCGTGTCGGTGATTGGGATGGCGGTGGTTGTGGTTGTGAGCGTGTGGATCATCAGCGGACGCAGGGCTGGGTTGCAGAAGACATAGTGGGCAGTGAGTGGTGAGCAGTGGGACGTGGACAGTTGAAAGTCTGGATACCCGCACCCGGAGTGCGGGAAACCACCCAAATTGGCATGCTTCCCGCACCCATGCGGGAAGATAGTGTTTTGTGACATCTCGTTTGAACAGCGGCGGCACATCTCGCCAAAAGTTTTAGATAAAATACAAGCATATGAAACAGAACATATACAACGATAAAACGTTTTTCGAAAAATACAGCCAAATGAAGCGGTCGGTTATGGGTCTTGAAGGCGCGGGTGAATGGAAGACACTCGAAAAGATGTTGCCTAATTTCAAGAGAAAGCGCGTTCTTGATTTAGGTTGTGGTTTTGGTTGGCACTGTCAATATGCGATAGAACACGGTGCAGCATCAGTTATTGGTATTGATATCTCGGAGAAAATGTTAGCGGTTGCGAAAGATAAGACCTCCAAAAAGATTAGGTATATCTGTCAATCTATTGACGATGCACAATTCCCTAAAGCTTCTTTTGATGTAGTTATCAGCTCTCTTGCATTTCACTATTTAGAATCTTGTGAAAAGATAATTCAAAATGTTTTCAATTGGCTCGCAAAAGGTGGCGAGTTTGTGTTTTCAGTTGAGCATCCCATCTTTACATCCTACGGTACCCAGGACTGGTATTACAATGCAAACGGAGAAATTCTGCATTTCCCTGTCGATAATTATTTTAATGAAGGAAAGCGAGAAGCTATCTTCCTTGGAGAAAAAGTTCTAAAATATCACAGGACACTAACGACTTACCTTAATACACTGATACAAAAAGGTTTTAAAATAACAGGAGTTGTTGAACCCCAACCAACCAAGAAAATGCTCGAAGAAGATGCACGTATGAAAAACGAACTTAGGCGTCCTATGATGTTGATTGTATCTGCAAGAAAAGGTAAATAAATGAGACAAAAGGTTCCATTTACTCAGCCAAAGGGCGAGAAAATCGCGCGCGCCAAAAAATAATGGGGGCGCAGCGTGGCAGACACAGAAATGAAAAAGGGAAAAAACGCAATACCGCAAAACTCACTTGGGCGCGTTGTCCGCCGGGAGCATTTTCCAACGACGCACCAAATCCTTGAGTTGAGCGTTGGATTGTTTGACGGAGCGTGTGTGCATCCGAAACCGACGGCGATGCGTGCGCACCCGT